>JBBFLE010000008.1 GCA_037481695.1 bacterium
TCTTGTCAACCCCTCTTTAAAGGAAAAGCGCCCTTTTTTCTAGCCCCAAAAATTTACACAAAAGTTTTTACACCACCCAGCCAGTCCTGGCAAGCCGGAGCTGATACTGTTAAGTTGAGCCTTAACTAGCAAGACATTCATCCCAATTACTTAATGATTCGCTGCATTAGTCGCCAGCCTTTTCCCACGGACCTGAGCGGCAGCATCATCAACCACCGAGCGCGATTGCACCGGGGTCCCAGATGATCCTTCCAGAGTCGATGCCCATAATACAAGAATTTGAGCAGAGCACGAGCTGTGAGATAATAGCGTGAACTCAGAAGGCATTCGATGTCATCCACTCTTCGGGTAGTTATACGAAGCCTACCAGCGGCAATGTCCTTGCGCATTTCCTCTATTTGTGTAGGATGCGAACCGACAAACCGCTCCAGCCAACTCGGATAAGCATAAACATTGTGAACCCGAAAGGGTTCTTCCAGGTGAAGGAAATTACGCTGTGCCCATTCTCGCGATGCTCGTGCATGGGTCGCCCATTCGGCTTGACTGTAGTAGTTACATTTGTCCTGCACTTGTTTAGGAAAGACTAAAGAGTAATGGTATAGAAAGATTCCTTGTTGAGCCAATTGATATCCGTTTACCCACTTTAGTTCACGTAAATCTCGCCCTTGGGAATCATGCACGGTCGGGGGACGATGAGTTACATATCGGTGGCCTGGTCCCCATTTGAAAAGTCGGTGATATATCTCAGCTCCCCGCCGCAAATACCATCCATTAGTTATGTAATCAAAACCTCCCCAAAAAGTGATGCTCTTAAAAGACACCGCGGTAATGTTGGGCTCACGTCTAAGCATCTCCAAGACGGCCCCCATGTCTTCTGGTTTGTAAAACTCATCTACGTCAATCTGCCAAAGATATTCCCCCGTCGCCCGTTTAGCATAAGCATGGCTTTGCTCATGCTTTTCTCCCGGCCAAAAGCCGTCAGGATACCCCTCATCTTCAGCCGTAATGATGATAAGCTTGTTCTCACAATCCTCTTGGTCCTTGAAGGACCTCAAGGTGTGCAGTGTACCATCGGTCGAATGGCCATCGGGCGTGGCAATGTCGGCAGCAGCTCGCACTGCGCCTTCCACGACGATGATTTCGTGAGCAAACCGATACAATGCTCGCAAGTTGTAACGGATAAAAGGCTCCCCGTTGAGCACGATCATTCCATAGGTAACCTTGGGTAACATGGTCATCTCTAACAGGACCTTACAAGTGGCGACGTGCTACGTGAGAGACTAAAAAAGAGCGAACAGCGGACGAATCAGCATAGGGCTCGCCATAATGGCGTGCCAGCGCTGGTAACAAATGAACGACATCTCCTTCAACGATTTCTGGGTAATGCTTCGTGCCGCAGATTTCCGCGGCCTGTTAAGCATATGGCAGCTCATTATACGCTTTTTCGCGAAAACCGATGCTGTAGGTGTGGACGGGCTCGCCGCTCAGTTTGGCCATCAAGGCAACAACAACGCTGCTATCCACCCCTCCACTCAGCAATGCACCCAGAGGAACATCGGCAATCATGCGCAGACGCACCGCCTCCGTCAGCTTTTCCTCTAGACCGTCCAATGCGTCCTGCTCTGAAATCCGAACTTTGCGGGTGTAATCTACATCCCAGTAACGCTCCAGATACAGGCCGTGTTCATCAAACAGGGCATAATGGGCCGGCGGCAGTTTGCGGATCGATTTGTAGATAGTCCAAGGGGCGGGAATGTACTGTAACTGCAGATACAGCTCCAATGCCTCCATATCCATCTCCTGACTGACATTTGGATGTCGTGCCAGGGGGTCGATCTCAGAGCAGAATACGATGCCACCACTAACCAAGGCATAATTGAGGGGTTTCTTTCCGGTGCGGTCGCGTGCCAAAAACAGGCACTGGTTACGCTCGTCCCATATCGCAAAAGCGAACATACCTCGCAGTTTCTTGAGACACGCCACACCGTGCCTCCGGTACAGGGCAAGGATGACCTCGGTGTCCGATTTCGACCGAAAGGTGTCACCCAGATCCTGGCATTCCTTTCGCAGCATCTGGAAATTGTAAATCTCACCAACGATGCAATTGCCGGTTTCGGGATCCAACATGGGCTGATGCCCGTGAGGGGTGAGGTCGACGATGCTCAACCTGGCATGGCCAAGCACACATTGCCTGCCTGGCGATACCCAGACCGCCGAATGGTCAGGCCCTCGGTGGCGGATAGCCTGAACCATTTGCCTTAATGCCTCAAGAGAGGGTTCTCTGTCATAGGCTACATGTCCAGCAATACCACACACGAGCTCACCTTTGCCTGCCACCAATAATGCCCGTCAAATCACATTCGGGCTGGGTTGCGGTCGCTAACTATGCAAAATCCCCACAGAGGATAAGGCGATCATCTTTTCGGCTCTATCGCGAAAATATTCATCACAGGCCCTTGTGACCCCCGGCCAGGGCAAACTAAAGGCCCTTCATAGCATGCTGTTTCGATGTTGTCTGTTCTTGAGTGCGGATCCGATGCTCCCGCGCCAACGCCTTCTTCATGAAATTGTTGCTCGCATGGACGTCTACTCCTAATGCACTAATTTGCGCAGGTTGCTAGAGTAAAAGTCCGCCACGCCAAAGAGACTCCCATTGCGCACCCGCATCTGCTCTCCATACGGCTGCTGCTCAAGCCCGGGATGCTGGGCATAGAGCCAGCGCAGGAACTCAGGGTAGTCGGTGCTAAGGATAAGGAATTTCATGGCTATCTTTGCTTCACCAAAATGGAGAGCCTTAGGCAACAGGCAAGACGGCCTACTTCAACCGCAATTGGAGCAAACTCTTCAGTCAACCAATTTTGATAAAAGAAATATTTTCTTTTATGCAAAAGTGCGGAAGCACCTATTTTTGCGATACGGACAAACGTTTTTGCCACCAGTCCCCATCGCCGTCGACACGATTTAGGACCATGCCGTAAGTACCAGGCTTGTCCTGTAGCAAAGGCTCTCTTGAGTTGATAAGAGACGGTCATCTTATAATTGGGTACTGCGTGAAACACCAGCAATTGTGGCGAGTAGAAAAAAACAGCATCATCTTTTAGCTCCCAAATTTTCTCAAAAAGAGCAGTTTCCTCGCCAACAGATAAATATTCCCCTTTCACCCCAACTCTCACATCGAAGCCCTCATACATTTCAAAGATTTCTTTTCTAAAAAACATATTGCTGCCGGAGAATGATTCTCCCTTTTTAAGAAATCGTGATTGTTTACCCCACGTTCTGATTTCATACTCATCTTTAAACCATTTGGGCTTAGGCAACTCGTAAAAAGGTAATATAGGCCCGCCGATACCAATGGGTGAGGGTTCGACTTCTTCAAAGCAGCGCAGAGCTGTCTCGAGCCAATCAGCACTTGCTTTGGCATCGTCATCTATAAAAGCCACATATGCTCCACTGGCATAGCGTAGCCCTGTGTTCCTCGCATGTCCCAGTCCAAGGATATCTTCCCGCACTAATATAATGTTGCAGTCCCGATGCGAAGCTTGAAAGTTCTCCACAACTTCAAGGGTAGCATCCGTCGAAGCATTATCCACAACAATAACTTCATAGAGATCTCTATTAAGAGTTTGCTTTTTCAGGCTTTCCAAAACTCTCACAATCATATTGGCACGGTTGTAAGTGCAGATGATGACCGATATCTGAATCACTTTTACCAAATCCTTAACACTACACCAAAGGCAATCTTAGAAACAAAGAGACCTGGGGAATACCACATCGCCCGGAGCAAATACTCCAGCTCCCTCTTCTTGTCATGGCGCGCACGTGCCAGCTCAGCCAGACGCAAATAACCCTTGGCCCTACCGGTCCTGCCCGCCCATCTCATATGAGCACAGTTTCGGGCCAAAGCCTTTTCAGTTGCTAGCCTGATTTCTCTCTGGTGCTTTGCTGTCAATGATCGGCCATGGCGTCGATAAAGGTACAGATCTTTGTGCAAGGGTTGTAATCGGAACCAAATTGATGCTCTTAGCCAAAAATCATAGTCCTCTGCCAAAAATAGGTCCTCAGCGTATCCACCAATTTTTTCGTAGACCCTGCGTCGATAAAGAAAACATGGTCCGATAGCGTTTCCTCGCAAGAGCAATTCCGGGTCAGAGATCGTCACTCGGCCAAGGAGATTGTCTTCGTCATCAATATTGCTATAATCCGTATAAACAATGTCGATTCCAGGATGAGATTCCAAAACGGCCACCATTTCATCAAGCGCCTGCGGACGGTAGCAGTTGTCGTCAGAAGTCCAAGTCAGGTAAAGGCCCTTTGCTTCGGCAAAACCCGTATTTAACCCGGCTGGCAACCCGCGGTTTGTCTCGTGTCGCACGGAACGAATACGATTGCCGTCTCCCCCCACATATCGGGCGATTTGGGCTTGTGTATCATCGGTTGATCCATCGTCCACGATGATGAGTTCCCAGTTGGAATATGTTTGGGACAGACAACTCTGAACTGCTTGATCCAAATATCCTGAGCCACCATTATAGGTTGGCAATACGATGGAAACTAATGGGTTGCGCGTCATGCTCTTGTACGCTTTAACAAAGCTGATACGATCCTTTTCGCGGCCTTTCCGTCACCGTACGGGTTCATACCCCTCGTCATAGCCGCGTATGCATCTGCATCTGTCAGAAGCCGAGTGGCCTCCTCCATTATGCGACGGCGCTCGGTACCAACCAATCGGGCTACACCTGATGTAATCGCCTCAGGCCGCTCAGTGGTCTCACGCATAACTAGGACCGGTACGCCCAGGCTCGGGGCTTCCTCCTGAATGCCGCCCGAGTCGGTCAAGATCAGGGCTGAACGCTTCATCAAATGGACAAAAGAGAGATAGTCCAGCGGCTCCGGTAGGCTCACGTTTGGCAGGCCGGAGAGAATTTCCAATACCGGGCGGCGCACATTGGGATTTAAGTGCACGGGGTAGACAAAATGCACGCCATCCGAAGAGAATTTCATGGCCAGTTCCCGAATCGCGAGGCAAATCTCCCGTAAGGGCGATCCAAAACTTTCCCGCCGGTGGGCTGTGATCAAGATCAGACGAAGGTCGTTAGGAATACCGGCCAAAGGGCCATTAGACCAGTCATACGGTTGCGCGGCCACGGCCAACAGGGCATCAATCACCGTGTTCCCCGTCACCAGGATTCGGTCTTCCGGGCAACCTTCTCGCAGCAGAGCCTGCCGGGCACGCTCCGTAGGAGCGAAGAGAAGGTCTGCTAGGCTGTCGGCAATGCGCCGGTTCACTTCCTCTGGAAATGGCCTGAACCGATCACCAGTGCGCAGGCCCGCTTCAACATGTCCAAAGGGCACCCTATGATAATAAGCCACCAGCGCGGCCACCAGAACAGTTGTTGTATCACCCTGGGCAAGTATCCAATCGGGTCGTATCTCTTTCACAACGGGATCCAGTCTTGTGAAAATATCGGCGGTCAACTGGGACAAAGCCTGATCAGGCCGCATGATGTTCAAATCGTAATCTGGCTGGATGTCAAACAGTCCCAGAACCTGGTCCAGCATCTCCCGATGCTGACCGGTAACGCAAACCACCGATCGCACCCGATCCTGATGCCCGGCAAGTTCCCTGATCACAGGAGCCATCTTGATTGCTTCTGGACGTGTACCAATCACGCTGAGGACGCTTAACACCCGGGCCCCCCAGGATACTTCACGCCAATGGTTACCAGCAGATAGCCCTGATTGCAGTCTCGTAACTCTTCCAGCGACATGCTTTCTATCCAGCTTGATAAGGCCTTGCGAAGCGGATGATCAGCAGGCAGAAAGGAGAGAGCATGTTTTTCTCCTACGGAGCATTCCGACATCACATACAGCCCTACAGCCTCAAAGTCTTCACGAAGCGAAAGGATGGGTATCTCCAGGCCGTAGGGCCAGCGCCCCTCCCGTTCCATCAACGCCTTGCCCATCCGATAAGCCACGCTGGCGGCGTTGGGGACCAGCGAGATCACGCGGCCGCGCGCCACGCGGCGCCACTCCCGCAGCATGGCGCGGCGCTCTGCCGGTGTAAAGTGTTCCAGCAGGCCTGAACTCCACACACAGTCGAAAAAGTCATTTGGGAACGGCAACGGTTGCTGGGCGTCGCTGCACACGGCTTCAAGCCTCAGGCCCAGGTCCGCGGCGCAAGCTTGGGCGAAATCCAAGCTCTGCTGGCTGATGTCCAGGATGGTTACCTGGCGGCCGGCCAGCGCCAGACCCAGCGAAATCTCACCAGTGCCGCTGCCAATCTCCAGGACGCGTTCCCCGGGCGCCGTCGCCAGCAGCACCTCCAGTGCCCACGGCGTACGTTGATTGCTGCGCACACGTTCAATGAGCGCCTGGCGGTCGGCTTTTGCCACCAGGGTCTCGTTCCAGGCGGCACCGCTGAGAGGGGAGCGTTTCTGGCCGCGCCAAGCCAACATCAAACCGTCGGCAGGATGGCCCTCGTAGCCGACCGGTTCCCAAGCGACGTTGTCGCAACCCCGGCGCAGCAAGGCGGCCAGTTCTTCCGCCGCCGGCCAGCGCTCCCACGGCGGACAAGCCAGGCGCCCCCATTGCGTCTGCTGCTTGTCCACGATGACCACCCATCCACCCGGCCGCGCCACACGGATCATCTCGGCCACTGCGGCCTGCAGGTTGGTCGAATGTTCGATCGCTTCCACGGAAAAGACCACGTCGAAGTGATCGTCGGCGCAGGGGATCGCCTCCAGCGCGCCCTGACGGGCGGCAATATCGGCCGGGATGTGTGCCAGCAGAGCTGGCGAGATGTCCACGCCCATACAGTCGGCGGCAGGATGAACTGCCTTGATGGCCTTCAGGAAACGGCCCTTGCCGCACCCCACCTCCAGAACCCGGTCGTGGGGCCGGATGACGGCCAGGAGCGCCTGCAGACGGCGGTCGTCAGCCGCAACCGTCTCGGGGAAGATATGGGCGTTGCGCTCGAAGAACGCTAGCGTCCGCAGGAGATGGGCGTCCAGGTAGAATTTGGCCGCCCAGGACAGTTCGACATTAGGAAAGTAGTCTGCACCTGGGCCATTGCTCCCGAGAAAACCGCCAGAGGGCTGCTGATGCGCCTCCAGCCAGGCCAGCGCCTTGTCAGCGGGCTCCCACTGGCCGACCTTGTACCAGCAGATCGCCAGTTGCGCAAGGCCGGGGGTGCAGACCCAGCGAACGCCTGCCTTGCCTCGCACGGCGCCATCGGCCATCTGCTCCCCGCGCAGCCGGTCCAAGACGGGCAACGCCAGTTCGGCGCGACCTAGCTCAATCAGGGCTTCCAACTCGTAACCCAGGAAATGGGTCAGGATGTCCATCTGCAGCGCCTGGGGATGCTCGGCGTAATAGTCCAGACAGCGTTCCGCCGCGACCCGATAGGTAGGACAGTCCAGCCGGTCGGCGGCCTCGACCAGCGGCGGCAGCGCGTACAGGTGGACGCTCTCGGGGATGTCGCCCTGGCAGCGCACGCCGAAGCCGCCTCGCCCACCGTCCACCATCCGGCTGCACAGATAGTCGGCGGCGCGGCGGGCCGCCGTCAGCGCGCCGGACTCCAGGTCAGCCCCGGCCAGTAGCCCGCGCAAGACTTGAGCCGTGTCGAAGACATAGGGCAGGCCGCCGTCCGGGTCGGTATAGGCGCCGTCCCCGCGCTGAATCACCATAAGCCAGCGGAGCAATCGCATGGCCAGGTCGCGCTCGCCGTAGCGAAGAAGGGTGGGGATGAGGTAGCCCGTTAACTTTGGATAGGCGTTGGAATGGGCAGAATGGACGCGGATGCCACCGTTGGGAAGCTCATGAGAGCGCAGCCAGGTGAGGACACGCGATGCACAAGAGAGACGGATTCCGACTCTCCTCACACGCCAATTGCTCAAAACTGCGTTGATGGATCTGAACAAGCGAAGCCCTTTTCTGCTCATTCTCTTCGAAACCGGTTCGCTTCACGACTGACACGACGAACGATGCGCTTGCCCATAGTCGGTACGCTGGACTCAGCAAGCGTTTCCTGTGCCCGCCAGATAGCCCATTGGGCCCACTTGCCCAAAGAGAGCGGAGGCATCGCCAGGGAATCCCGATAAATTGCCACCTCCATTGCATCAACAATGCTGCGATCAAACCGCTGTGCTGCCTTAACTGCGCCGGCAGATATGGTCTGTCGGTATTCGGTGTCTTCGCAAACCTTGCGAATCGCCTCTGCCAACGCGGAGGGGTTCTCATATTCTCTAACTAAACAAGCATTTCCATCATAGGTTAGATACTCATTCATCGGCGCAATGTCGGAAGTTACGATGGGTGCTCCACAGGCCGCGGCTTCAATGAAAACCATCCCGAATCCTTCCCATCGGCTGGGCACACAAAAGCAGTCGCACCAAGAGTACCACAGAGGGAGTTCCGGATTCTTGACGGATCCCACCCAAAAACAGCGATCTGCCACCCCAATCTGCTCGGCAAGAGATATATACGGACTAGCATCGCCCAAGCCAACAAAAACACATGAGTAATCAGCCGGAAGAAACTGCAGAGCCCGAATAAGCGTATCGAGATTCTTCTCGTGAGATTTTCGTCCCACATGCAAAATGTGTCTCCCGGGAGGGAAACGACGGGCGATGGATCGAAGACGGTCTTCATCCCTAATGGGATAGAACACCTTCGTATCAACCCTGTTGGGTAACCTCCGAATTCGCTTCGGGTCTACCCCTTTTCCCAGAACCAGTTCCTCCACTGCTGCGGATATGCATATTACAAGGTCGGCGTAGCGAACAGACCGATGCAGTAATGAAGGGTTGGTATCATGCACACTGACAATCACCGGAACATCGGGCAAGCGATAGCGACACGCCAGATCCGCTGGCCAAAATCCACCATAAGCCCGCACAATATCAGGTCGGATGTGTCGCAAAACCTTAGAAAATCCACGTTCCGAGGCGCCGATGATGGTCATGCCATATGCTCTCCGTTCACCTTTTTCCAGTGGGCTCAGTGCGAAGACTTCACGAAACATCTTCTGTGGATTGTAATAGCTCTCCAACCACGAATCGATCCCTTTCCGCTTGTAAGCATCAATAGGGTCAGAAGGAATTACAACCAGGCGTAATGCACTACTGCTCAACGAAACCATCATCCCTAACCACAATGTAATCAAATCCGTCTTTCCATAGGGAAACAACTTCCATCACCGGTGAGTGAGAATACCAATAAGCACGAAGCAGCCGACTAGGTCGGGGCATTCTTTCTATGCAGCGATACCAACCACCATCATTCAAGAGAATATCAAACGGGTTCGTCCTTTCTGTTACCTGATAACCTCCGCCCGTCTAGGGGACAGGATACTCCCCAAAGGGACGATCCTCACACTCTGTTTTCCTCACAAATATGATCCTATTACCACGCGCCATGACCAACCAAAGATGGTATGGCCGTCCAAATGCGATCTCGGCAAATATGGAAAGGTGTTTCAATTGGCCCCGCGTTAACTATACGACACATTTCAGCAAAAGCTCTCTTCGGATCTGGCAAGTGCTCAAAGACGTGATGTGCATAAGCGAAATCAAAAGTTTTATCGGCAAATGGTAGCGCGGCCAAATCAGCCTAAACGAACAAACACCCTAGCTTACGGAAATCTTCCACTTTTATTTCCGGACCGTTTCCCAAGGGCCGTTGAACAGGTTCCACGAATCTATCAACTACCACCATAGATCGTGGATGAGGGTTAGCGCCACATCCAAGATCAATGATACGCTTTCTCTCCTGAAGGCGCTTCTGTAACTCCTTCCATTCTGGGCTAACTTCGAACGAGCGTTCAAGTTCCCATCCCAAAAGTGAGCGCAACACTGATGTGAGTAGCCTAGGAATACCATGCTATGATATCTCCGGGCTATGGACGGCAGAACCCTGTTAAGCAACGCTGTTAATCGGAGTATGAATCCACATACCAATGTGATTGCTGGGCAAGGTAACCTTGACTGCGAAGCAGTGTAGCTCCTGTCCCAAAGAAGTTCCCGGACTCCACTCGAAAACGCAAGGCATTCTCGACACAGTCAACATTGCGACGTGGGATCCTCGTGCCCAATGCCACCAAGACACTGTATTCCCCCTCTGCCAGTGGTAAATGAGGGAGAAAGCATTTGAGGACCCCTTTGCCGCGCAAGGTCTTGTCGAAGCCAGGAGATAGATGAGTACCCACAGTGCAGACACGCTCTCCCAAATAGGAGCATATCCCTATCACAGCATAGTCTATGCTGATGTCGCCACATTCACATTCAATTTCAAATACCACATCCTCGCCTGTCTTAATGGTATCCCTATATCCAATGCCATCCTTGGAAAGAAGACCCAGGAATTTGATGATGGGTAACATGCCACGCTGACGCCCGGGGTGCTCACATAGATCTACAAAGCCATAATTTTGAGTTGAAGCTGAATTCAGGTACTTCTCCACTGCTTCACTTCCAGCACCGCTAAATACCAACTTGCCATTTTCCAAGACCAGTCCCCTTTCGCAAAGATGTTGGACTGCAGACATATTATGACTCACAAACAAAACCGTCCGCCCTTCCTTGGCCACATCCCCCATCTTTCCCAGGCACTTCTTCTGGAAGGCTGCATCCCCCACCGCCAGCACCTCATCCACCAGCAGGATCTCCGGCTCCAGGTGAGCGGCCACGGCAAAGGCCAGGCGCACATACATGCCGCTGGAGTAGCGTTTCACCGGCGTGTCAATGAACTTCTCTATCTCAGCAAAGGCCACAATCTCGTCGAACTTGCGTTCAATCTCAGCCTTCTTCATCCCCAAAATGGCACCGTTGAGGTAAATGTTTTCTCTTCCGGTCAGCTCCGGGTGAAATCCGGTGCCAACCTCCAGTAGAGAGCCCACGCGCCCGTGAATTACCACCCGGCCCTCGGTCGGCTCAATGATGCGGGAAAGGATCTTTAGAAGCGTGCTCTTGCCTGCCCCGTTACGCCCGATGATCCCAATGACCTCTCCCCGCCGGACCTCAAACCCAACATCTCTCAAAGCCCAAAACCATTCCTCCTCCTGACGCCTTCTGAGGCGCGGAGACTTGGCTCTAAAGCTTCTCCAGGAGCGTATCCCTTCCAGCATTGAGGCCACACGATGGGTAATAGAATCCCTTAGCGTGGAATACCTCTGCTCCTTGGTCCGCCCGAGCCGGTATCGTTTCCCGAGCCCTTCGACCTTTATTGCCACTTCGTCAGTTAGTTCCTTAGATGACATCGGCAAAAGACCTCTCCATACGCTGGAAGAACCAAAGGCCCGACCCACAAAGAAAAAACGCCACCACGGTTGAAATTAATACCGGCGCACAGGGGAAGGATGATCCGAGAACAGACCATCGGAGGCCTTCGATTGCCCCGACCATAGGGTTAAGTCCGAACGCCCAACGCCACGGCCCGGGAACGAAATCTGAGGGATAAAAGACAGGCGTTAGAAACATCCATAGTTGGGTAAGAAAAGGAATAACATGACCGACATCTCGATATTTGACGTTGAGAGCGCAAAGCCAAAGGCCAGCGCCCAGAGCTGCCAATGTGGCAAGCAACAGAAAAAGAGGGCAAAAGAACAATCCAGTGCCTAAAGGGACCCCGTAAAGAAAAGTCATCCCCAAAACCACAAGAAATCCTACCGCGAAGTCGATCCAGCCAGTGCAAACCGCAGCCAGAGGCACCACCAGACGAGGAAAATAGACCTTGGTTATAAGGTTAGCATTCCCAACCAGGCTTACTGAACTGCGACTCAGGGAGCCGGAGAAGTATCCCCACAGTAGTACCCCTGGAATTACGAACACCTCATAAGGAACATCTCCTGATTGGATCCTTGCAAGACGGTGAAAGACAAGAGTGAAAACTATAGTTGTGGCCAGAGGCTGAAAAAGCACCCATATTACGCCAATTGCCGTCTGCTTGTAGCGGACCTTAACGTCCCGCCAGACGAGAAAGTATAACAATTCACGATAATTCCATAATTCCTCCCACTTCAAAGACATCCATCCTCTGGAAGGCTCAATCACTGTGATATGCTCTTCCACAGAATCCTTTCCGGTAGTCCTCTTAAACTTAGACCTCAAGCCCATGCACCATCACTCAAGGCAAAAATATACACGTATCCCAGGTTATCTGGTTTTAGATCCTATCCAAGACTTGGTCATTCCCTCCGCCTTTTGTAAGCAAGGTTGTGCCACAAGGTCTAAAACAGAATAAAATCTCTGAGAAAATAGGCAGGGCTACCTGCTTTCGATCCCTTGGAAACTCTATCAGCCAAATGCTTGCGCGATCACTACTTGAAGAACTCCGAGGGTAGATGCTCTCCGGCGAAATATTGGGTGGGTGAGAGACCTAGCAGTCTTTCGTATTCATTCAACGGAACATGCTTGAGGTGTTTTTCTGAAGCCATCTCTAATTTTAGTTTCCATTCTTCCTTAAGTCCTTGTTCACCAAGCAATCCGCTTATCACAGACACTAGATAGCAGCCCGCAACAAAATTAGGCTCCAATTCCACAGCCCTTTGGGCAGCCTTCAGGGCTTTTAAAATGTTCCCCCTTTTCCACTCCTCCAAAGCCAAACGGGCCAGATAGTGCACATTGAAAGGACTCATCTGCACTGCCTTACGATATGCCTCTAAAGAGTGATCCTCGGCTTCCTTGCCTCCGATGCCACGAAGGCTCACATAGCTATAGAACTGGCCCAAGTGGAAAACGAGATGGGGATCCATTCGGTTAAGGGAGGCGGCTGTTTCAAACTTCTCCTCAGCCTCTTGCAAGTACTCCAACTTTGCTTTTTTTTCGAACTCCTCCACCAACAGGTCTCCCAGAGCCTTGTGGAAGTAAGCTTGAGCCGGGTTAAGGCGAATGGCGTCTCTCAAAAGACCCTCTGCCGCTTCGAATCCGAGAACTGGTAGGGCATGCTCAGCCTTTTTAAAGACCAGGTCCGCCAGAAATACCCGTAGGGAGAAGTGGGGCCAGAACACAAGAACAAGAAACAGGGTCACCAGGACGAGAATACCCCTGGAAGGCCTGGACGGGTTGGCTGGAGACGGGGAGTTACTGCTTTGAGTTTCCTTTGCTCCCCTTTCAAAGGCTCTCCAGTAATATCCCACAATGCCCGCAGCCAATACCGCCAGGAATACACTGGGAGGGGAGTCCACGATCTCGTGGAAAAAGGCTTGAGACATCACCGCCACGAGTGCAAGCAGGGCTGAGACTACGTGCGCTCTTGCAACAGCACGCTGCGGCCCATCCCAAGCATCGGCTGAGGTGCTGTGGATGCCTGGTTGTTGGCAACTGCCTTGAGGCCGGCCTAGGGGCTCAAGGGAAGCATGGTGATTTTGTTTTGCCTGCGGTGGGTCAGCAAAAAAGCGCAGGAGGCTCCGGATTCTTATGAATATGATGACAATCGCAGCCAGCAAGCAGACGGCACCCGGCAAGCCCAGCTCGGCTGTCACCTGAAGGTAGGAGTTGTGCGCGTCACGGTACATTCTGCCGAAACGTCCTATCTCTCTTTCCAGGGGGAACCTGTACGCATGGGTGCTGTATTCGAAGTTACCTATTCCAACACCCATGACCGGATGGTCTCCAATGATCTTCAGTGTTTGCTCCCAGATCCTGATCCTGTCAAAGGCATAAGGATCTTTGCTGACGCCTTTGCTCAGGCGGTCCCTGGCTGGATTGGGAAAGATGACGAGGGCTGCCACCAAAACCGCCGCCCCCACCAGGGCCCAGCGGGCCTTTCGCGTGCTTGCCCATATCCAGACCACAGCTACCAGCACTAGCCCCCCAAGGCCGCTTCTCGACTGTGTGCACCAGAGGCTTCCGATCAGAATGGCCAGTGCACCAATGCAGAGGCAGAATCTCCCTACACTTTTTCTACTGGAAGTAATTGAGCCGAGAACAAATCCGATTGATCCGAGATAGTACGAGGCTGCAAAGTTCGGGTTAAAAAAAGTACTAGCTGATCTTACTTGTCCCATTGCAAGTTTTTGATAAATACCATAGAGAGCATACATACAACTACATGCAATGAGTATTTTAATGCAGTACCGCAGATAAATCTCATTTATATCGTAGATAATCAAAATCACTAAACAACTAAATAACAATATATCGATAAGTTCTAGCCTTGATGAGAGCTCATAGTTTGACGTAGCCCAAGATAAAATGCTTGTTCCACAAAAAATACTTAAAGGTAAAAAAAAATATATGTCTTTTTTGCCTTTATCTATTGCTATAACAATAGCAGAGATTCTCCAAAGAACGCTGAGGGTGAGAAGACCTTGCCTGAGAGCAGAAGACCAAGGTTCGTTGCCGCCACCACCTAGCCCTGCAGAACATAAAGCCGCAAAGCCCAAAGCCCAGCTTAATGATTGTTGTAGATTCGCTCTCAGAGTTTCCCCGCCACCAAGAATGGAAGGCGCCCCACCAAGGCGCCTTCCATGTGATTTAGCATAACACTCACAAAACTTGGCTGCACCTTACCATATTCCTAGCGTAGGCATCACAATTGGATCCAGATGTACCATCTTCGTCATCACAGCAAACACCTCTTGGTGTTGCTTTCAACTGTGTTCCAGTGGCGGTGGTTCCATCAGAAGCTCTCACAGTAAGCGTGTACAAAGTGCAGTTAGTTCCGTCTCTTTGATATGTGCCCCATCCAGCCCATTTAACTCCTGCCACGTTACTGGGAAAGGTAAGTCCATAGCTCGACAACGTAGTTTGAAGAGCATCGAAATCAGCAATCGCGGATGGGTAACATCCATCGTCCCTGTCTGCTGCAAATTGAGAAAGAGAACTGCGAACGGTCTCAAGGTTTGCTGCGGCAGTGGCGATTATGGACTTTTTCTTGAAGCTTATGAAATTGGGGATTGCGATCGCAGCCAGGATGCCTATGATGGCAACCACGATCATAAGCTCGATCAGGGTGAAACCTTTCTGTCCTCTTTTCATTTTTTCTCCTCCTTCTTTTTCACTTTAGACTTTTCCCAACGTCCCTTTTTTCTTGTCGGCTTCTCCTCTCAAGACTTTAGCCCCTTCATCCCCCCTTTCCGTCTGAACTCCACGTGGCTTTCCATATGCAAGGGTCGTGCCACAAGTTCAGAAGGGGATCCATAGTACAAAGCCAAGATTCAGATCTTTCCAGGGTCGGCCCACCTAGAATTGGTAGTAATTCTGCCGTCAAGACTTTCCAAACAACTCTCTCTTGGCTTGTGAAGCGTGCTGCAAGAATATTCATTGCCCCTCACACTGCCCCATTTTGTCAATCTTGCTGCCGCACAGTGTCGCTCAAGAATCGCGAGCATCTCTATGCCTCCCAAGGGCCTTTTCCAAGATCAAAGGCTACCTAATTCCTCGTAGGCTTTCCCACGGTGGCATGAACCGTGGCTCGACCCTCCCAGGAAACCTTTGACATTTATTTCTTCAAGGAACGCCAAGGGCCGAACATGGGACAATATTCCTGGCAAAGTTGGCACAGTTGCTGGGGGGATCGCTCTCGCTGCTACAGCAGACTCCTGATGGCAGGGCCTTTAGGCGGGTGGCCCCGTCTGAGGCTGTCACGGTAATCGTGTATACCTTACAATCAGTTTCATCCCTAAGATATCCGTGGAATATGGACCACCTGACTCCCTGGGGTGTGGAGGGGAAAGAAAGCCCGTGACTGGTTAAAGTTGTAACGAAGTCGCCATACTCATGTATAGTGGGCGGATAGCACCAGTCATCCTGGGCGGCTGCATAGCTTGAGAGCACGGCCCTGGCATTTTCCAGATTTGCCGCTGCTGTTGCTATTGTGGCCTTTTTTTTGAACCCTATGAAATTGGGTATCGCCACCGCGGCCAGGATTCCTATGATGGCCACAACAATCATGAGTTCTATAAGGGTGAAGCCCTTTTGGGTTTGACTCATGAGATCCTCCCCATGAGGAGCTGTACACCTTTCACACCGCATCCAAGCAACTTACATGCCCTTGCCACGGGCGGGCCTCACAGAAAAAGGCAAATAAGAAGAATTGCAAGAAATATCCAAAAGCCCTTGCCTTGCTGAAAACCTCTTTTCTCTGGAGTTGAATGGCTCATCCCCTGCAAAAAAACCAATCCATGAGACTCCAACCCCTCTTTTGATGGCCCTTGAAGTGGAACGAGAAAGAGCACTCTGGTGCCGTAAATTGTCATTGTGTGACAAAAATTGTCATGTGGTTGGCTTGTCACTTTCCATTCCCAGTTTCTCAAGCCTATATCTTAGGGAACGAAAGCTTATTCCCAGGAGCCTGGCAGCCTCGGTCTTGACTCCTGCTGCCCGCTCCAGGGCCTTTAGAATGAATTCCCGCTCTTGTTCTTGAAGCCATTCCTCCAGGTTGAAGCCATTTCCAAGCATCTCGTCTTTGGTCTTCTCCCTGGTGGTCTGTTCTTCAGAGCCCCTCCTCTTGAAGCTTGCGAGTCTTAGGCTGTCAGGAAGGATGAGCTTGGACTGCTCCAGGGCCACCCCCCTCTGGATTATGTTTTCCAGCTCCCTCACGTTTCCCGGGAAATGGTAATTCTTCAGAACCTCCAGAGCATAGGAGGATAGGCCTTCTACATCCTTTCCCATCTCCTGGGCGTATTTTTTCAGGAAGTGCTCGGCCAGAAGAGGGATGTCTTCCTTTCTTTCACGAAGTGGTGGGACGTGAATATTGACCACGTTGATCCTGTAGTAAAGATCCTCACGAAAACGCCCGTTAATGACCTCCTCTTCCAGATTCTTGTTGGTGGCACATATGAAACGCACATCCACGTGAATAGGCTCGGTGCCCCCGATCCTCTGAAATGTCCTTTCCTGTACGACTCTTAGCAGCTTCACCTGCAAAGGCAGTGGCAGTTCCCCCACCTCGTCGAGAAACACGGTCCCTCCCTGGGCCAGCTCCAGGAGACCGGGCTTGTTGGATACAGCGCCCGTGAAGGCCCCCTTTTGATAGCCAAAAAGTTCGCTTTCCAGGAGGTTTTCGGGAATGCCCCCACAGTTGATGGTGACTATGGGACCCTCCTTGCGAAGGCTGTGGTCATGGATGGCCAAGGCTACAAGTTCCTTGCCCGTGCCGCTTTCCCCTGTTATCAATACGTTGGTGGGAGTTGGGGCAACCTTGGGAATCAGATCGAAGATGCGCTGCATGGCTGGGCTGACACCCAGAATTTCACCCAAACGGGTTCTTGTTCCAGAAGCCATTGTCTGGAGCCTGTCAGCCCCCTCCTTGAGCCTCCTCTTGAGGGCTCCCCGCACCACCTGCTTCATCTCTTCCACGTCAAAGGGCTTGGCTATGTAATCAAAGGCTCCACCCTTCATGGCGTCCACTGCTGTCTCTGTGGAGGCATAGGCGGTGATGAGAATCACTCCCACATCCGGATCCCGCTCTTTGATGCCATTTAACAACTCGATGCCGCTCATCCTGGGCATCTTGAGGTCTGTGATCACAAGATCGAACTTTTCCCTTTCCATTGCCTCCAGGGCTTCTTCAGCGCTTGTGGCAGTGCAAACCCCATAGCCTTCCTTCTGCAGAAGGATACCCAGGAACTCCCTCATTCCCTCCTCATCGTCCACAATCAGTACTCTGGCCCCAGAGGGCTCGCAATCCGCCGCAGTGTCCAAAGGCTCATGGGACTTCAAGAAAGATCCCTCCATATCGCATCTTTCCCCATGAAAATTCTTTGACTTAGGCCTGAAGGAAATTTCATCAAGAAGGCCAACCCATAAAACCCTCTGGGATCAAAGTCCATAGCTAAAGATCTCTTCTCAGGGCCCTTGATTCCAGAGCTCCAGGCACTGCACCCTTATGGGCCTTAAAGAAAAGCCTTACAGGAACCAGGGCATACAATGAAGGGCACCAAGAAGCGTGCCCCTCCCCCAAAAGGGCCTTCAACTCCATAACAGTTCTTTTGTCAGGATCTTGATCCTTGTAAATGAAAACCTTTTGTGCCATCCCGTAGAGGGCTTTTTCCCGAAGCTGTCGATCTGGAGGTCAGCTTTCCAGGTTATATACTGTGCGGCCTCCCACCATGGTGTGGAGGACCCGGCCCCTGAGGGTCCAGTTCTTGAAGGGGGTGTTTTTGCCCTTGGAATAGAACCTTGCCGGATCCACCTTCCAGGAACTCTCTGGATCCAGAATGACCAGGTCTGCAGGACTTCCCGGAGCCAAGGTTCCGGCTTTGATGCCCAGTATACGTGCAGGGTTGCAGGATAGCTTTCTGACCCACTCCTGAAGATCCAGCACACCGCGCTCCACCAACATGAGTGTCAGCCCCACCAGGGTCTCCAGCCCAGAGATGCCGAAGGCCGCAAAATCGTACTCCACCTCCTTGTCCACCCTGGCATGGGGGGCATGATCCGTGGCTATCACGTCTATGGTGCCGTCCCTCAGGGCCTCCTGAAGGGCCTCCACATCCTGCTGGGTCCTAAGGGGTGGGTTGACCTTGGTGTCCGTATCCCATTGGCGCACCGCTTCCTGGGTCAGAATCAAGTGATGGGGTGTGGCCTCGGCCGTAACCTTCACCCCTCTGGCCTTGGCATCTCTTATGAGTCTCACGGAGCCTGCTGTGCTCACATGGGCTATGTGGAGATGGCAGCCTGTCCACTCGGCCAAGAGCAGGTCCCTGGCCACCATCACCTCCTCGGCCAGCGCAGGAATGCCTCTTAATCCCAGCTCCAGGGATACCTCGCCCTCATTCATCACTCCCTGGCCAGAAAGAGATTTGTCTTCGCAGTGGGAGATGACAGGAAGCCCGAAACCTCTTGCGTATTCCATGGCCCTTCTCATGACAAGGGCATTGCCCACAGACTTGCCATCATCGGATATGGCCACGGCCCCTGCCTCCCTGAGCTCCCCTATTTCGGACAGAGCCTCACCCTTTAGCCCCTTGGTGATGGCTCCCACAGGATGCACCCGCACACTGCCATTCTTCTGAGCCTGGTGCAGCACGAACTCTATCACGGCCCCATGATCCGCCACTGGGTCTGTGTTGGGCATACAGGCCAGGGAAGTGACCCCTCCTGCAGCCGCGGCCATGGTTCCTGTTTGGATGGTTTCCTTGTACTCCTGACCTGGCTCTCTCAGGTGCACATGCATGTCCACCAGGCCCGGGACCACAACCTTGCCTTTGGCATCCAGAACCCTCGTGTGCTCCGTGGCTCCTGGCAGGGAACTTCCAGCCCTGCAGATGGTTTCCACCAGCCCCTCCCTGATCCAGATGTCCGCAGGTCCGTCCATCCCCTGGGAGGGATCTATCAGCCTAGCTCCTTTAATGCAGATCCTCACCCCGGATGCCTCCTGCCAGCAAGTACAAGACAGCCATGCGAACGGCAACACCGTTGGTTACCTGATCCAGAATCACGGAGAAAGGTCCGTCTGCCACATCAGGGGATATCTCCACTCCCCGGTTCATGGGCCCTGGGTGCATCACCAGGGCCTCGGGAGCCGCCTGTTCCAAAACCCGCCTGGAAAGACCAAAGAAGCGGGAGTATTCCCGCTCTGAGGGGAAAAAGGCTCCCTGTAGGCGCTCCTTCTGAATTCTGAGAGCCATCACCACATCGGCACCTCTTATACCCTCCAGAAGATGGTGGCACACTTCCACCCCCAGGCTTTCTATGCCTCTGGGGATCAGGGTAGGAGGAGCCACGACCCTGACACGAGCCCCCATCTTGGTGAAACCATAGATGTTGGACCGGGCCACCCTGCTGTGGGCTATGTCACCCACGATGGCCAGAAGCAATCCTCTCAGATCCCCCTTCTTCTCCCTCACGGTCATCATGTCCAGAAGAGCCTGGGTGGGATGCTCTCTGAAGCCGTCTCCAGCATTTATGACCGATGCTCTGAGGGCCTTGGCCAGCATATTAGGGGCCCCTGAGGCGTTGTGGCGAAGAATGAGGATATCTGGCTCCATGGCCTGGAGATTGAGGGCAGTGTCCAGAAGGGTCTCGCCCTTGACCACGCTGCTTGTGGAAACAGAGATGTTTATGGTATCGGCGCTTAGTCTCTTGGCAGCTATTTCAAAGGAGGTTCTGGTGCGGGTGCTGGCTTCATAAAAAAGCGTCACCACTGTCTTGCCCCTTAAGGTTGGGACCTTCTTGATCTCCCGGGTGGAAATCTCTTTGAAGGATTCCGCTGTCTCCAGAATCAGCCCTATTTCCTGGGCGCTCAGGTCCTTGATACCCAGCAGGTCCTTTTTCTGCCAGAGCTTTGCACTTGCATTGAAGCTCAAGTCTCTTCCCTCCAGCCCGGACCTACCAGGAGCACCTCATCCTCTTTGCCCGCCTCTTGCATGTGCACCACAACAGACTCTTCTTTTGCTGTAACTACCTGGATTCCCACATAATCGGCACGTATGGGCAGTTCTCTGTGGCCTCTGTCCACCAAGACCGCCAGTTCCACCATGGCCGGGCGGCCGAAATCCATGAGGGCGTCCAAGGCGGCCCTGGTGGTGCGGCCTGTGAAAAGCACATCGTCTACGAGCACTATCTTCCTGTCATCCACCGAAAAGCCTATCTCGGTTCGCTTGACCAGGGGATTGGGCCTGCCCCTGGAAAGATCGTCCCTGTAAAGAGTCACATCTATGACACCTGTTGCCACAGGAATACCTTCTATGGCCTCCATTTCCCTGGCCAGTCTCTTGGCCAAATAGATGCCGTTGGTGCGTATGCCCACAAGGGCCAGATCCTTGGCTCCGGGATGCTTCTCCCCCATCTGGTTGGCCATTCTTCTGAGCGCCCGCCTCATGCCCGAGGCATCCATTATGAGTTTGGCTTCCAAGGAATCGCTGCTCACAAGAGGCTTCCTTCCCTTTGGGAGGCAAGGGGCCCCCTAAAGGGACTGCTTCTTTCTTTTGATCTCACAAAAGGCGCCAGGATTGCCTGAGCCCGAAGATTAGTAACACAGCCAACCCAAATCGTCAACCATCGCCCGAGCCTGAGTTTCAAAAGCATCCCTTCCCCTCACCTGCCCACTCACATAATTGATCCAGGACTTCTCGAACCTAAACCCCAGGGGAAGCCCTCTGGAAAAAGTCAAGGCTCCGCCCGTTAAAACCGGGCCTTATCCAGGCCAGGTCCTTGAATTTTTTCATATTTTGTGCTTACCAGGTCTATCACTTTTTTCCCAAGACCCGGGGAATCTCCTGGTTTTCCGAAGACCTTTGACTTCGTCCGCCAGTATAGCCTTCGGAGACCCTGTGAAGATTCCTGAATGGGCCAATTAGCAAAAAAAATGCCCAAGAGTCAAGGGCATATGAAAAGGCCTGTCATTCCAATGTGATGGCACTTGGTTGGAGCCGCATCATTCCCGGGGCAAAAATGGTTTGGGACTCCAGGCCCCAGGGGTTAAAAGGTTCTCTGGTCAGACCCGTTGGTTTCTTGCCTTTGAGGAAAATTGTTCAGAGAGGGTTAGTATGGCTTTTTTTCTCCCTAAGGTTTCAAGGGCTTACCTCGCTCCCATGGATGGCCATGGCTAATGAATCACCCTGCCTATGCGCTTCCAGCGGATGCCGTGGTTGGAGCTGTCCCAGGAATAGTAGATCAGAAAGGCTTTTCCTTTTACCTCCCCCACGTGCACAAACCCCCAGTATCGGGAGTCCCGGCTGTTGTCCCTGTTGTCACCCATCACAAAGAGTTGATCAGATGGCACCTTGACCGGCCCGAAATTGTCTCTTGAGTCCATGTTCCTGGGCATGACCCTGGGATCCGTATAGACCCCGTAAGGGTCCTCCCACGGCTGTCCATTCAAGAAAATTTTCTTGTCTCTTATCTCTACCGTGTCCCCGCCTATCCCGATGACTCTCTTTATGAAGTCCTTGGAATTGTCCTCAGGATACACGAACACTATCACATCCCCCCTTTGGGGCATGGTGAAGGGCAGAAGTCGCACACGGGTGTAAGGTATCCTGAAGCCGTAGATGAACCTGTTGACCAGGATGTGGTCTCCGATCTCCAGGGTTGGGATCATAGAGCCCGAAGGGATCTTGAAGGCCTGGACCACAAAGGTTCGAATGAACAGCGCCACGGCCAGGGCTATGAGTATAGCCTCGGCATATTCCCTGATGGCCCCTTTTCGTTTCTTATTCTTCTGGATCTCTATGGCCTGCTTTTCCACTTTGCTCTGCGAGGCCATCAATTCCTCCCCACGCCATAATAAGAGAACCCCTTGTCCTTTACCCGTTCTGGGTCGTAGATGTTCTTTAGATCCACCAGCACTGGTTGGAGCAACAGCTGTTTCATTCGGTCCATGTCCAGGTTTCTAAACTGGTTCCACTCGGTGGCTATGACCAGCCCATGGCTTCCCTGAGCCGCATCATAGGGATCTGAACAAAACACGACCTGCCCGTTCAGGACCCTGGAGGCGTTTTCCATGCCCACAGGATCATATGTTCTCAAGCTGCCTCCGCGTCTGAGGATTTCCTGTGCGATATACACTGCCGGGGCTTCCCGGATATCATCGGTGTTGGGTTTGAAAGTAAGCCCCAAGAGTGCCACATTTTTTTGCTCCAGGCCTCCCAGGGCCTCCTCGATCCTTCTGACGGCCCACTCTTTTTGTCTTTGGTTCACACGGATCACAGCCTCAACTATCTCCAGCTCCAAACCTGCCTGCCTGGCCGAGTGGGCCAGGGCCCTGGTGTCCTTGGGAAAACATGACCCTCCGAACCCTGGGCCAGGATGCAGGAACTTGGGACCTATCCTTTGATCCAGCCCCATGGCCCTTGCCACCTGGTACACATCGGCACCCAGCCTGTCGCAAAGAAGAGCCATCTCGTTTATGAAGGAGATCTTTGTGGCCAGAAATGCGTTACTGGCATACTTTATCATCTCCGAGGTCTGGATGTTGGTGATCACGAAGGGAGCCTCGATGAGGTACAGTGGGCTGTACAAATCCCTCAATATGGCTCTGGCCTCGTCGCTTTCGGCTCCCACTATCACCCGGTTGGGCCTCATGAAGTCCTCCACCGCAGAGCCTTCCCTGAGAAACTCCGGATTGTTGGCCACATCAAAATGGTAGGCTCCCTTGCTCCTTTCCCTTACGATCTGTTCCACCCTTCTTGTGGTGCCCACCGGCACGGTGCTTTTTGTGACCACCAGCTTATATCCGTTTAGAGCATCTCCTATCTGGCCTGCCACCTCGTCCACAGCGCTCAGATCCACGCTGCCGTCTTCCTTGGAAGGGGTGCCCACGCATATGAAGATCACCAAGGCGTTCTGCACCGCCTGGGGGAGATCCTGGGAGAAAACCAGGCGGCCCTGTGCCATGTTTCTTTGCACCATTTCTTCAAGGCCGGGCTCGAAAAATGGCACCTTGCCCTGTCTAAGGGCCTCTATCTTCGTTGTCTCCTTGTCCACACACATCACCTTAAGCCCGAACTCCGCAAAACAGGCGGCCGTCACCAAACCCGCATAACCTGCTCCCACCACACAGATGTTCATGGATGATCATCTCCTTTCTGCCTTCCGCGCTCTCCTGGATCAAAGCCCATCAATAATTCTTGCCTGTGGAGCGCAGCCCAACTCGAAATGCCCTGAAATTCCGGGGTCCTGTCTTGTATTGTCATTTGATGGCCTGAAGAGTTCTGCGGATCCCCTGGTTGAATCCAACCCTGACCCTGTATCCCAGAACTCTCTTGGCCAGGGATATGTCGGCTTTGGAATGTCTCACATCGCCGGCTCTGGGGGGGTGGAACTCAGGATCCGGGGTTACACCCAGTACAGCGGCCATGGTCTCCAGAAGTTGCTTCACGCTGACCGACTTGCCGCATGCCACATTAAATGCCCTTCCCGGGGCATCGGGAGCCTCACATGCCAGTAGATTGGCTTCAACCACGTTGGACACATAGGTAAAGTCCCTGGTCTGCTGACCGTCTCCGTAAATGATGGGTCTTTTCCCATTGAGAAGCGCAGAGGCAAATCTGGGCACCACCGATGCATACTGGGATTTGGGGTCCTGCCTGGGGCCAAACACATTGAAGTAACGCAGCGAAACTGTTTCCAGGCCGTAAGAATTGTAGAAGGCCGTGCAGTAACCCTCTGCAGCCAGCTTGGTTGCTGCATAAGGGGAAAGGGGCCTGGGAGGCAGAGTCTCCCTCTTGGCCGAGTCGGCCCTCTGTTGTTCTTTGATGTCTCCGTAAACAGATGATGAAGAGGCCAAGACCACTCTTCTTACCCCAGCATCCTTGGCTGCCAGCAGAACCCTCAAGGTGCCCTCCACATTGACTCTGTGGCTGCTAAGAGGGTCGGAAACGGATCTGGGCACCGACGGAATGGCTGCCTGATGGAGCACGTAGTCCACCCCTTCCATGACTTCAGCCATGAATTCCCAGTCACATATGTCCCCTTCGGCAATCTGGACCAGGGGATGGCCCTCCAGGTGGGCAAGATTTTCCCTTCGGCCCGTGGAGAAATTGTCCACCACCCTGACCCTGTGACCCTGCTCCACGAGCCTGTCCACGATGTGGGAGCCTATGAAGCCGGCCCCTCCTGTGACCATGAAAACCCCCATACCCTACTCCTCCCTCCTCCTGGATGCTTGGAGTTCAGCTGGAGTCGCGGGAAAAAGCTTCCAAGGGCCTTCTTCCCACCTTTGGGGCAAACTCCACTTCTCAGGGTAAATCACCTTGGCCAGGAAAAGCCCTCTGGCAGGAGCTGTGGGCCCGCTCATGAAACGCTCACCACCACAGAGAAGCCTCTCCACGTGGAGGGGTCCCTTCTTGCCCAGGCCTATGTCCACAAGGGTCCCCACTATGCCCCGGACCATGTACCTCAGAAATCCCGTGGCCTCTATCCAGAAAAGTAAAAGTGGAGGCCGTAGCTCCCATCCGCAGCCCAAAACTCGCCTTACGGTGCTCCTGGCATCAGAGCCCGAGGCCTTGAAAGCAGCGAAATCATGCTCCCCTGGCAATGCCTGGCTTGCCTCTTTCATGGCCTCAAGATCCAGGGATCTGGGAATCCACCAGCTGTACCTTCTAAAAAATGCGCTCTCTACAGGATCATTCCACACCATGTACTCATAGCGCTTGGCTAGGGCCGAGAACCTGGCGTGAAATCCCGGATCTGTTTCTTCTGCCATGAGAACCCTTATATCATGGGGGAGAAGGGCATTGAGAGCCCTTTGGATCGTCTTGGCCGGAAGCGAAGATCCAGTGCGTAAATGGGCCACCTGGGCCAAGGCGTGGACTCCGGCATCTGTCCTGCCGGCTCCTATCACCCTTACCCTCTCCTGGATTATTACGGAGAGTGTTTTTTCCAAGACCTCCTGAACGGTGACAGCTCCCGGTTGGATCTGCCAACCATGGTAGCCGCCTCCCTCGTACTGCAGCACTAGCCGGATGTTGCGCTCGCCTTGCATGGGCCCCAAAGTCCTGAAGCCCGTTCCAACAGCTTCGAATTTTAAAAAATATCACACCCCCGGCATCCTCGCAATGGGATGAGCCAGCCCCGGCTGTCATCAGATCTTTGGGCTTCTCCCCATAACCCCTGGGGCTTGTGGTGCTCCCCATGGGGGCGCTCTCAGCAAGCTAGGAAATCCCATTGACACTGCATTTGCTAGATGATAATTTGACGTCCTGTTATATAAAATGAGATCATGTTTCATGTCGGTTCTTGGGCATCGGGAGGTGGATGTGGAACAAGCAGATCTGCGGCTTCCCAGGAGGGAGAGGGAGAGGCTCAGGCAGAGGCAGGAGATGCTCTCGGCTGCCTTGGAGCTCTTCTCCGAGAAGGGCTATCACAACGTATCCATGCACGAGATAGCCGCCAGGGCCGAGTTCGCCATAGGAACCCTCTACAGGTTTTTCAGAAACAAGGAGGATCTTTATAGAGCCCTCATGCTGGATCAGGCGGAGAGGTTTCACAAAACCCTCACTGGTGCCTTGGAACAGGGCAAGGATGAGCTGGAGAAGCTTCGCAACTACGTAAGGGCCAAGGGAGAGCTATTTCGTTCCAGCGTTTCGGTGATCCGTCTTTATTTGTCAGAGACGCAGGGAGCAAGTTTCAACCTCATGGCCGGTCTGAACAAGGAGATAAGAAAACGCCATTTTGAATTCCTCCACAGATTGGCCCTGGTGTTTGAATCTGGAATGCAAAGGGGCATATTCAGGACACTGGCTAGGCCCTTTGTGCTTGCCCTGGCCCTGGAGAACATCCTCAACGGCTTCTTGCTCCTTTGGCTGGAAGACCCTGAGAGCCATCCCTATCCAGAGGATCCCGACCAAATACTGAAAATTCTCCTGGAAGGGCTTCTCCAGGAATCTTTCTCGGCTCATTGAGCACATTGACTCATTGTCTCTGGAGACATCAGATGGCCACTGCATCCATGCTGAAGATGGTCTGGTTACCAGCGCCTCTGGTGGCCGCCATCATGCTGGGTGGTTGTGACCCAGCAAAGACACCTCCACCATCGCCTCCTGCCGTTGAGGTGGCTTTTGTGACGGTCCAGCCAGAGTCCGTTGTACTCACCACAGAGCTCCCGGGCCGCACATCAGCGTACCGCGTGGCCGAGATCAGGCCCCAGGTCAACGGTCTCATCCACAAGCGTCTGTTCATCGAGGGCTCTGATGTAAAGGCCGGCCAGGTGCTTTACCAGATCGACCCAGCTCCTTTTCAGGCGGCCCTGGACAACGCGTTGGCAGCCCTGGCCAAGGCCGAGGCAAATTTGCCGGCTATCCGGTCCCGGGCAGAACGCTACCAACAGCTCCTGCGGTCCAATGCCGTAAGCCAGCAGGAGTACGACGATGCGCAAGCAGCCCTCATGCAGGCACAAGCGGAAATTCAGTACTGGAAGGCCACGGTGGAGACGGCAAGAATAAACCTGGGATATACAAGGGTCACAGCTCCCATATCGGGCCGTATAGGCAGATCCAATGTTACCGACGGCGCCATAGTCACGGCCTATCAGCCTGTTGCCTTGGCCACGATCCAGCAACTGGATCCCATATACGTGGATGTTCCCCAGTCCACCACAGAGCTTCTGAGCCTCAGGAGGCGCCTGGGTGAAGGCAGTTTAAACCCCAATCGAGCAGACCAGAGGAAGGTGGAGCTGATGCTGGAGGACGGGACGCCTTACCCCCTGGAAGGTACGTTTCAGTTCAGGGATGTGAGCGTGGATCCCACCACCGGATCCGTGATCCTGCGTATTGTTTTCCCCAACCCAGACCATGTTTTGCTCCCCGGCATGTTTGTCAAGGCCCTCGTCAAAGAGGGCGTGGACGAGAAGGCCATCTTGATCCCACAGCAATCGGTCTTACGAGATCCCAAAGGCAACCCACTGGTCATGCTCTTGGATCAGCAAGGAAATGTCCAGCAGAAGATGCTCACCCTGGATCGAGCCATGGGAAACCGGTGGCTGGTTTCATCAGGTCTTGCCCCTGGAGATAGAGTTATAGTGGAAGGAATACTGAAGGTGAGGCCTGGTGCTCCTGTCAAGGCAGTCCCTTTGGAGGGGCAGGAACAGGTTGAACCCAAGCCCCATGCCCCAACAGGGCAGCCCTCGGGAAACCGCTGAGGAAGCCGCGATGCTATCCAGGTTCTTTTTAGACCGTCCTGTGTTTGCGTGGGTCATAGCCATAATAATGATGGTGCTGGGAGGCCTTGCCATCTACAACCTGCCCATCTCTCAGTATCCACCCATAGCTCCGCCTTCCATCTACATCATGGCGTTCTATCCCGGGGCCTCGGCCGAGACAGTGGAAAACACCGTGACACAGATCATCGAACAGAAGATGACCGGCCTGGACAAGATGATCTATCTTTCTGCAACGAGCGACTCGGCTGGCGCATCCAGGATCGAGCTGACCTTCGAGCCGGGAACCGACCCGGACCTGGCTTGGGCAAAGGTCCAGAACAAGCTACAACTGGCCATGGCCAGTCTTCCAGAGGTGGTCCAAAGACAGGGAGTGATGGTGGGCAAGGCCACCAGAAATTATCTCATGATCGTGGGACTTGTCTCAGAGGACGGGAGCATGGACGGCAACGATCTCAGGGACTACGCCCAGTCCAACCTGGAGAAAGTCCTCGCCAGGGTGCCAGGAGTTGGAGAGGTGGAGAACTTCGGCACCCAATACGCCATGCGCATATGGATCAATCCAGACAAGCTCATCAACTACCACCTGACGGTGGAGGACGTGATTCTGGCTCTAAGGGCTTACAATGTGGAGGTCTCCGCAGGCCAGCTCGGCGGCACTCCAGCGGTGGAGGGCCAGCGTCTCAATGCCTCCATAACTGTTCAGAGTCTGCTGAAAACCCCTGAGGAATTCGCCTCTGTCCCCATTCGAGTCAATCAGGACGGCTCGGTTGTACGGATCAAGGACGTGGGTAGGACCGAGCTGGGCACCGAGTTTTACGATGTGGTGGCCTTTTACAACGGTAAGCCCACTGCGGGCATGGCCATACGTCAGGCATCGGGGGCCAACGCCCTAACCACGGCAGACGCAGTAAAGAAAAAGCTCCAGGAGATGAGCCGTTACTTCCCCACGGGCATGAAGGTGGTGTACCCATACGACACCACTCCCTTTGTGAGGGTGGCCATAGAGGAGGTGATTAAGACTCTCCTGGAGGCAATCCTCCTGGTTTTTCTGGTCATGTACCTTTTTCTGGGGAGCTTCAGGGCCACCCTTATTCCCACCATAGCCGTCCCCATAGTGATCCTTGGAACCTTCGCAGTGCTTGGTCTTTTCGGCTTCTCCATAAACATGCTCACCATGTTTGCAATGGTTCTGGCCATAGGACTCCTTGTGGATGACGCCATTGTGGTGGTGGAGAACGTAGAGAGGATAATGAGTGAGGAGGGACTCTCCCCTAGGGATGCCACGGCCAAGTCCATGGACCAGATCACCAGCGCTCTGATCGGTATAGGGCTCGTGCTGGGAGCCGTATTCGGCCCTATGGCCTTCTTCGGAGGCTCCACAGGGGTGATCTACAGGCAGTTCTCGGTGACCATAATATCGGCAATGCTACTCTCAGTGCTAGTGGCCCTGATCTTGACACCTGTCCTGTGCGCATCCTTGCTAAGGCCTGTTCCTCCCGGGCATGGGCTGGCTGAGAGAGCCATCCCGCCTCTGAGGCCATTTTTCAGGGGCTTCGATGCTGTTTTCCATTGGGGCAGAGAACTCCTGGTTAGAATAGTAGGACACAGCCTGGCCAAGAAAGCCAGATACGTACTGCTCTACATAGTCATCGTTGGGGCGATGATTCTTTTGTTTTTCCGGATGCCCACATCCTACCTCCCAGACGAAGACCAGGGGATACTGCTAACACAGGTGATCATGCCCACTGGGGCTACTCTGGAGCAGACCCAGGAAGTCCTGGCCGAGATACAGGATTATTTTATGAAAAACGAAAATAAGGTGGTGGAATCTTGTTTGACCATAGCCGGCTTCAGCTTCTCAGGGAGGGCTCAGACCAATGGCATGGCCTTTGTGAAACTCAAGGACTGGAAGCTAAGAGACCGTCCGGAGCTGAGGGTAAAGGCAATAGCAGGCCGGGCAACACAGGCATTTTCTGGAATTCGCAATGCCATGGTCTTCGCCTTCCCGCCACCTTCTGTTATAGAGCTTGGAAATGCCAGAGGCTTTGATTTCCAGTTGCTGGACAGAAGTGGCCTGGGTCATCAGGAGCTGATGGCAGCTCGCAACCAACTTCTGGGCATGGCAGCCACGGACCAAAGGCTTACATCCGTCAGGCCCAACGGCATGGAGGACGTGCCTGAATACAGGGTAGACGTGGATTGGGAGAAGGCGGGCGCCATGGGTCTTTCCATCACTTCCATTCACAATACCATAGCAGCCTCCTTTGGAAGCGCTTACGTAAATGATTTCATACAGGGCGGCAGGGTAAAAAGAGTGTATGTGCAAGCCGATGCTCCTTACAGGATGCTTCCCGCGGACATAAACAGGCTCTATGTTAGAAACAAGGATGGGAAAATGGTCCCATTTTCCTCCTTTTCATCGGGCCGATGGTCTTATGGATCCCCCAGGCTGGAACGCTACAACGGGTTCCCTTCCATAAACATCTGGGGGGAGCCCTCCCCTGGCAGGAGCTCCGGGGAAGCCATGCAGGCCTTGGAGGAGTTGGTAGCCAGACTGCCTGTGGCAGTGGGCCATGAGTGGACCGGGCTCTCGTACCAGGAGCGAATGGCCCATGCCCAGGCTCCCGTGCTCTATGCCTTTTCGGTGCTGGTCATATTCCTGTGTCTAGCAGCCCTTTATGAGAGCTGGTCGGTGCCCATTTCCATTCTCATGGTACTGCCCTTCGGCGCCATAGGAGGCATCATAGCATCCAGCCTAAGGCAACTGCCCAATGACGTTTACTTTCAGATAGGGCTTCTAACCACACTGGGCCTCACCACCAAGAACGCCATCCTGATCGTTCAGTTTGCCAAGGCCAGGTGGGAAAAGGGGACGCGGCTCATGGAGGCCGCCTTGGAGGCCACAAGGCTCCGTTGCCGCCCCATACTCATGACCTCCTTGGCCTTCGGATTTGGAGTCCTGCCTTTGGCCCTCACAACAGGTGCTGGTTCCGGAGCTCAGAATGCCATAGGAACATCGGTGCTGGGCGGCATGGCAACAGGAACCTTTCTCGCCACCGTATTCGCGCCCTTATTCTATGTCCTGGTGGCCGCCGTAGGGCCTGGGAATGCAAGGAACAAAGTGAATAAGGCAGAAAGTCAAAAAGCTGGGGGACCTGTGACATGAAACAGAGGTTCCTCATCGGGTTTCTCGTACTGATGGGCTTGGCGGCGGGCTGCTCCATGGCCCCCGAGTACATACGGCCAAAAGCCCCTGTGCCTTCCAGTTGGCCCCAGGGGGGCCCATACCAGATGGCACAACAGCAAGAAGATACCCCCTCCCTAGACATCAAGTGGCAGGAATTCATCACAGACCACAAGCTCAAAGAGATCATCCACATGGCCCTTGCCAACAACCGGGATCTCAGGATTTCGGCCCTAAACGTGGAGAGGGCAAGGGCTCTTTACGGCATACAGCGCGCCGAGCTCTTCCCAAGCCTTCACGCCTCTGCCACCGGGAGCAAACAGAGAATACCGGCTGATTTATCGGGTGCGGGCAAAGCCCTGACCGTGGAACAGTACAGTGTGAGTTTGGGCATAACCTCTTGGGAAGTGGACTTCTTCGGCCGCATCCGCAGTCTGAAGGACAAGGCACTGGAAGATTACCTGGCCACAGAACAAGCCAGAAAAAGCGTGCAGATCCTCCTCATCTCGGAGGTCTTCAACACCTATCTGGCAATAGCCGCAATCCAGGACAACCTGGAGCTGGCCCGTGCCACACTGGATGTGCAAGAAGGTGTCCACCTGATCATCAGCAAGCGCCACCAGCTGGGCCTGGCATCCGAGCTGGATTTACGTAGAGCTCAGACACAGGTGGAGGCAGCTCGAGGAGATATCTCTCGGTACACCAGGGAACTGCTCCAGCAGCAAAACTCCTTGAACCTATTGGTGGGTTCCCAGGTCCCCCAAGAACTTCTTCCCAAAGGATTGGCTCATGTCTCACCTCCTAGGGCAATATCAGCCGGAGTCTCCTCGGAGGTACTCCTTTCCAGGCCTGATATCCTGGCTGCTGAAGCTCAGCTTAGGGCTGCCAACGCTAGCATAGGGGCCGCCAGAGCTTCACTATTTCCGAGGATAAGCCTCACCACGGCTTTGGGCAGCGCCAGCGCCGAGCTCACCGGGCTGTTCAAGGCAGGCTCAGGTGGATGGAGCTATATTCCACAATTGGTTATGCCTATTTTTGATGCCAGGCTTTGGTCTGCCCTGGAAGCCAGCAAAGTGCAAAAGGAAATAGCCTTGGCCCAGTATGAGAAAGCCATACAAACGGCCTTCAGGGAGGTGGCAGACAGCCTGGCCCAAGGTAGCACACTCAGGGAGCAGCTAAAGGCCCAGCAGGCTTTGGTGGAGGCCACACAGAGGACCTATGACTTGGCCAACCTCAGATACATGCAAGGTCTTGACAGCTATTTGAGCGTCCTGGATGCACAGCGATCCATGTACGCGGCCCAACAGGGGCTCGTTAATCTCAAACTGGCTCTGTTGGCAAACCGGGTCAGGCTGTACGCTGTCCTTGGAGGAGGGGGAGAAAATGAAAAGCCGCATAGCTGAGAAAATGGGTTTAGAGTTGGAACCCGTAGCCATACTCTGGACAGATCAGGAGCCAGCCAAGGCCATCAAGTTCAAGCCCGGTAAGTGGGGATGCGTCATGTGGCTTCTGGCCAATGCAGCCAAGGGAAAGACCGCGGTCTTCAGCCAAGAGACCTACGGTTGCTGGGGTGGTGGAGTGGGCCTTGGCTTCGGGAATCAATACATGAGCTTCCCGGGCGGGCTGGAGTGTTTTTACAGATTCCTCTCCACGGGCAATGAACACTGGGAGAAGGGAAAGGAGGTGGCCTCCAAAATAAAAGATCTGGTCAATGAAGAGTTCCTGGAAGATTTCCTGCATGGAGAGGGCTATCTGAAAAGCCCGGAGCTGGTAAAAGACTTCGTGGAGCAAATGCCCATCATGGAGGTTCCAAGCAAATTTGTGGTATTTCAACCCCTTTCCCTTGTGGATCCAAAGAAGGAAAGGCCCAGGGTCATAGTGTTTCTAGTAAATCCGGATCAGCTCTCTGCCATGGTGATACTGGCCAACTATGGGAGAGCTGGCAACCAAAATGTGATCATCCCTTATGCTGCCGGATGCCAGACCATAGGTATATTCCCCTACAGGGAGGCTGCCTCGGAACCCCAAAGGGCCGTTATGGGCCTCACGGACATATCGGCCAGGCTCTATCTGAGAAAACTATTGGACAGGAATCTGCTCACATTGGCCGTCCCATGGGAGATGTTTCAGGAGATGGAGGGCCATGTCCAGGGAAGCTTTCTGGATAAGCGCACCTGGAGGCTCCTTAGTTCCGGGCCCTAGGCGCACAGTTGATTAGTGGACAGGAGCCTTCCCATGGCCTGGGAGAAAGGCTTGGATAAAGCATTGCTGGGTTCGGCCCTTGGGGGCTGTGCCCAAGGGGCAGCTTCCAGGGAAGCCTTGGGGGGGAAGGCCCTTGATGGATTGGGGCTTTGTGATTATCATGGGCGGAATATACACAAGCCGTTGGCAGAAGGGGGGAGGTTTATTTCATGAGGGGTAGTGATGTTCTGGCCATTGCAGCGGGGCTTGAGCAGCAGGCCCTCCCATCTCGGGAAGAGCTCCAGGAGGTCATGCGCCGAGCCCAGGCCCGTTTCTTGGCAGAACAGTCCCCCGAGGGCTGGTGGTGGTACGAGCTAGAGTCCAACGTGACCATCACTGCCGAGTACCTGATGCTGTTTCGTTTCCTGGGCATAGAGGACCCCGTGAAAGAGCAAAAAATGGCTCGTTATATTCTGAGTCAGCAGAGGGAAGATGGCACCTGGGGGATCTTCTATGGTGCTCCAGGATGCGTCAGCACAACTACAGAGGCCTATTTCGCCCTGAAGCTGGCAGGGATCTCCCCAAAGGACCCAGCCATGCAGAAGGCCCGCGAGGCCATCTTGAAGATGGGCGGTGTGGAGGCCACCCGGGTGTTCACCCGTATCTTCCTGGCCCTCTTCGGCCAGTATCCATGGAACAGGCTACCCTCTTTGCCCCTTGAGATAATACTGCTTCCTGGATGGGCACCTTTTTCGGTGTATGATTTCTCAAGTTGGGCCAGGGCAACCCTTATCCCCATCTCCATACTCCTGGACCGAAGGCCGGTGGTAAGGCTCCTTGAGGGCCAGGGCGTGGAGGAACTGCATTGCTCTAGTGCAGGACGCAAGTCACCCCCCATGCCCTGGCTGAGTTGGAAAAGGGCATTTCACATGCTGGACAAGGTGTTAAAACACCTGGAGAGAATACCGGTGAGGCCATTGAGAATTCGGGCCCTCAAGGGAGTTGAACAATGGATCCTCACCCACCAGGAGCCTACAGGCGACTGGGGAGGAATCCAGCCTGCTATGGTCAACTCCCTTCTGGCACTGCACACCCTGGGCTACAGCCTGGATCACCCCGTGATAAGAAAAGGACTGGAGGCCCTGGAGAGGTTCACCATCGAGGATGAGCAGGAGCTGAGGCTGCAGTCCTGCATCTCCCCGGTGTGGGACACTCCCCTTACCTGTATAGCCCTCATGGATTCGGGACTGCCCAAGGACCATCCCGCCCTGGCCAAGGCCACGGAGTGGCTCCTGGGAAAACAAATTTTGGTAGATGGTGACTGGAAGGTGAAGAATCCACGCCTGGAGCCTGGAGGCTGGGCCTTCGAGTTCCAGAACGATTGGTACCCTGACGTGGACGACACCGCAGTGGTGCTCATGGCCTTGAAGCGCATGTGGCTGGATGGGGATCCGGCTCAGGACATCAGGATAAAGAAGGGCCTTAACTGGGCCCTGGGCATGCAGAGCAAGAACGGAGGTTGGGGGGCCTTTGATGTGAACAACGACAAGGAGATCCTCAACCGCATACCCTGGGCTGACCTGGAGGCCAACTTGGATCCTCCCACCGCAGATCTAACAGGCAGGGTCTTGGAGCTCATGGGCCATTTCGGGATGGGCAAGGAGCATCCTGCGGCCAGGGCAGGGATTCGATTCCTGCGCAGGGAGCAGGAACCAGACGGACCCTGGTGGGGCCGCTGGGGCGTAAACTACATCTACGGCACATGGTGCGTGCTTTGCGGCCTGGCGGCCATAGGTGAGGACATGACCCAGCCTTATGTCAGAAAGGCAGTGAGGTGGCTCAAGGAACACCAGAATTGGGACGGTGGATGGGGGGAGACCTGTGAAAGCTACAGGAAGCCTGAGTTGAGAGCAGTGGGACCCAGCACTCCTTCCCAGACGGCTTGGGCCATAATGGGGCTTCTGGCAGCTGGGGAGGCCCACTGTCCTGAGGTGGCCAGGGGCATCCAGTATTTGTTGTCTCAGCAGCAGGAGGATGGAACCTGGCCCGAGGCCTACTTCACCGGGACCGGGTTTCCCAAATATTTCATGATCCGTTACCACAACTACCGCAACTGCTTCCCCCTCATGGCCCTGGGAAGGTACTGGAGGGCCATGGGCTGGGCACAGAGCTGAGGTCTTCTGCGCAAGATGATGACTATGCTCACAGGGGCCACTGGGTTCGTGGGCGGGAACCTGCTGGATCTGCTCTTGGAAAAAGGCTTCAGGCTCAGATGCCTGGTAAGGGACAAGCAAAAGGCAAAGGGTATCTTGCCTGAGAAAGATGTGGAACTGTTGGAGGGAGACCTGAGGGATCCAGATAGCGTGAAACGTTGCGCCGCAGGATGCAAGGTCATCTTCCACACTGCTGCTGATTACAGGCTTTGGGTCCCTGATCCCCAAAACATGTATGAGATAAACGTGGGGGGCACCAAAAACGTGTTGGGTGCTGCCCGCGCCATGGGGGTCGAAAGGGTGGTGCACACAAGCTCGGTGGGAGCCCTGGGCATTCCACAGGATGGCTCACCCGGCACCGAGGAGACTCCTGTACGATGGGAAGACCTGGTGGGGCCTTACAAGCGCTCCAAGTACCTGGCCGAGCAGGAGGCCTTGAGGGCGGCAAGGGAAGGGATCGATGTGGTCATAGTGAACCCAAGCACCCCCGTGGGGGCCAAGGACCGCAAGCCGACCCCCACAGGCAGGACCATAGTGGATTTCCTCAACAGGAGGATGCCTGCCTATGTGGACACTGGTCTCAATCTGGTCCATGTCCGGGATGTGGTGGAAGGACATCTGCTGGCCCTGGAAAGAGGCCGAAGCGGGCAGAAGTACATACTGGGCAACCAGAATCTGACCCTGAGGGAGATATTCCAGATCCTGGCCCAGGTCTCGGGTATGCAGGCCCCAAGCATACGCCTTCCCAGGTGGCCCATACTCATGCTGGCCCATGCAGAGGCAGCAATCTGCAAATGGGTAACGGGAAAAGAGCCCCGCATCCCCCTGGATGGCGTCAAGATGGCAGCCAAGAAGATGTTCTTCGATTCCACCAAGGCTATAAAAGAGCTGGGCATCCCACAAAGACCGGTCAGGCAGGCCTTGGCTGAGGCCGTTGCCTGGTTCAGGGAAATGGGCTACGTCAGAGAGGATGTTTGAGAACCATGACCTTCGAGCCTGATTCACAAGGCCAAACCACGGTTTCCAAGGGTCGCGCCACGGACAGAAAGCTGGGGGACGAGTGGGAGGACTGGGATGGCACCCCAGAGGGAGACATAGACGAGCCCAAGGGCCGCTTCATAGCCCTTGCCACGGGCATTTTTGTGATCTTTTTGGGGTTACTCCTTCTGGGGGCCTATCTGGTAAACCCAAGACTCGCACAGTGGCCCTCCCATGTAAGTGTTCCTCTGAGGTGGGGATTCTGGATGGCCCTGGGAGCCTCCAGCCTCATTTACCTGCTCTTTGTAATTGAGGCAGCCAGTGGAAAGGCCCGTATCCTTCCATATCGCTGGAGCGAGGCACTGCTGCTTTGGCTCTTGCCCAAGAGTGTTTGGCTGGGCAAGAGGTTGGGGCTTTCAAGGGATCGGGTTTTCAACTCATTCATAAAGGTCAATAACGTGCTTAGCAGGGCTCACACAGAGCCAGGCAGGCCCAGAAAACTGTTGGTGCTGCTGCCCAGGTGCCTGAGCCGCGAAACCAGGCAGGAGATCCGTGCCATCATGGATGGCCGCCCCCACGCCCTTGCAACTGCCGGAGGTGGTGAGGAGGCTAGAAAGGCCATAAGGAAGGAGAGGCCGGATTTCATCATTGCCCTGGCCTGCGAGAGGGATCTGGCAAGCGGAATAAAGGATGTGGCTCTTCACGTGCCTGTCATAGGCATCCCCAACAAGAGGCCGGAGGGTCCCTGCAAGAATACCTGCGTGGACATAGATGAGTTCAGGCAGGCCCTGGAGTTCTTCGAGAGCACATCGGGCCAGCTCCAAGAAAAAACCCGTACGGAGCAAAAATGAAGTTTCCCTTATCTCTTCATCTGGACATGACTCTTTACCTTGTGGGGAATGCCTTAAGGGGCATCCAGCGCTTTCCCATGGTGCTGATGTTGGAGCCCACCCACAGGTGCAATCTGCACTGCACTGGATGCGGTCGCATCAGGGAATACAGAGATACCCTGGGGCAGGAGCTTACCCTTCAGGAGTGCCTAGACTCTGTGGAACAATGCCCAGCACCGGTTGTGACCATAACCGGAGGGGAGCCCCTGCTCTACGGCCAGGTGGGAGCTCTGGTCAAGGAGGTCTTGAGGCGCAGACGCCACATATATCTGTGCACCAACGGTGTGTTGCTGGAGAAATCATTGGACCTTTTCAAACCATCTCCCCGCTTCACCTTCAACGTGCATCTGGATGGCCCGAGGGAGATCCACGATGCCATCATAGGCACACCTGGCACCTTCGACAAGGCCATGGAAGGGATAAGGGCTGCCAAGAGATTCGGATTCAGGGTTACCACCAACACCACCATTTACAGAGAGACCGAGCCACAGAGGCTAGAGTTGCTCTTCCACATCCTCACCAAGGAGGGGGTGGATGGATTTCTCATAGCCCCGGCTTACCATTACGATACAGTAAAAGACGGCATCTTCATGACTCGTGAGGAAATCGTGGGGAAGTTCAGACAGCTGGAGCCCCTGTTTAGAAAATACAGGATCATAAGCACCCCACCATATCTGGAGTTTCTAAGAGGCCGAAGAAAGATGCTCTGTACCCCTTGGGGTAACCCCACAAGAAACCCGGCGGGTTGGAAGTCCCCATGCTACCTCATAACCGACACCCACTATTCCAGCTTTCAAGACCTGATGGAAAGAACTCCTTGGGAGAGGTTCGTAAGAGGCGAGGATTCCAGATGCCGTCACTGCATGATGCATTGCGGATTTGAGCCCACTGTGGTGAGGGAGCTGGGACATAGCCTCCTGGATCTTTGGCGCATGATCCTGTGGAACGTTCGTTGACAGCCCATTGAGCCCAAATGGAACTGCTTCTCTCCACGGTTCTGCTGAGACCCTATGTTTTTATCTTTCTTGGCGTGTACCTCTTGGGATCTTGGCTTCAGTTGGGTCCCCGGGTAACCCTCACATTTCTACCCCTGGGCTATCTCACAGCTTTTCTATCTGAGTTTTCCTCCATCCACTGTGGATTCCCGTACGGTGGTTACTATTACATCCAGGCCACAAAGGGCAAGGAGATCTGGGTCCTGGGTGTGCCCTTCATGGATTCCATCTCATACGTTTTTCTGGCGGCCTGCAGTTACTCAACGGCCATATTTCTCATGGCACCCCTGGCCAGGCAAGAGGGTGGCTGGCGCCTTGGCCGCGAGCGTCAATGGAGGCAAAGCAGGTTTGTGTGGGTATTGGCCGGATTTCTCATGACCATTCTGGATGTGATCATAGATCCAGTGGCCCTCCAGGGGGAAAAGTGGTTCCTGGGGCAGATATACGGCTATGGGAGCCCCGGCCACTACTTCGGCATTCCCATGAGCAACTTTGCAGGTTGGCTCTTGGTGGGATTGATCATGGTGAAACTCATGCAGATCTTGGAGGCTAGGTGGGGAACCCAGGCCAGAGGGCCATGCATCATGGGATTTAAATGGGCAGCACTATGGGGGCCAGGCCTCTATCTCGGAATCCTCATGTTCAACATAGCCGTCACCTTCTCCATAGGGGATATAACACTCGGCCTAGCCAGTAGCTTCATAGCTGGCAGCCTGATCCTCATGGCAGCGGCCCTCACTTTCTACAAGTCCAAATATCCCATGCTAGACTGAGCTTATGGGTTTGCTATGATTTCATCAACACTTCATAAAGTACCTTTCCCATGGCCCTGGAAGCCACCCTGGCGCGCCTGAAAAGTCTCCAGAGCAGGATCCATTCCCAGGGCCTGGACATGAGCCAAAGAAGCATCCTAGAAGGCCTGATCCTGTATTGCTCGTCCACCAAGTTCCCAATCCTGTGCCCTACATCCAAGGCAAACTCATCACTTATGGCCCGAATTGAAAAAAAGGGAATTCCTCTTCCTGCCGCATCCCTGGCCAGTCCAAAGGTCTCCAGATCCAGCACAGCAGGAAAACTCTTCAGAGGTAAATCGCCTATCACCTCCAGTTTGGAGACAAATCTAGGGGCCGATATTATGGAGGCCTTCTTTAGACCAGATGTCTCCCAGGGCCAGTGAAGATCATCACCCAGAATCACCTGGCCAGGCCCTTTCCACATCAGGATTCCTTTCCCGACCACCACCTCTCCCACCTTCAGGTCAGGATCCAAAGCCCCACCGAATCCAAAAGAAACTATTCCATCTGCCTCGAAACTCTCCAGCAATACCCCCAGGGCAAATCTGGCCCTCCTCTCCCCCATTCCTCCTATGGCAAGCCTCAGGACCCTGCCTTGCCCCTCCAGACCGTACATGGAAACATCTCCGCTCCCAGATACCTTCTTCCAACCAGGCCAGTTCAGGACTGCCCAACACTCCTGCGGCAGGGCAGCCACCAGGGCCAACCGCTCCAAGACGTTTTCTTTCACGGGCTTCCCCAGGGCAGGCCTGGAAGCCAGGGCCTGACCAGCCCCTCCAGGGAGGCCTCCGGCCTCACCCAGCAGGTCCTAAAACCCAATTTTGCCGCAGGCATCAGATTCTCCTGAATGTCATCCAGGTAGAGGATCTCCTGCGGCCGGCAGCCAAGGCTTTCCAGAACCAGATCGTACAGTCGGGGATGGGGTTTCTTTATCCCCATCTCATAAGAGAGGAACCAGGAATCCAATTCTCTAAGCCAGGGAAACTGGATGAGGCAGTGTTGGAAGTGTAGCACGTTGGTGTTGGAAAGAAGGTGGAGAGCCACCCTGCCCTTCAGAATTCTGACCAGATCTCTTGCGCCAGGCCGCTCCCTGAAGATGGAGTTCCAGATAGTCGAAAACTCCTGGAAGGAGACACTCAGCCCCATGTGCTCGGAGATCTTCTGGAAAAACTCCATGGGAGAAAGCCTGCCCTCATCGAAGGGATCCTCGGCCGCAGGTTTGTCTTTGAAAAGATATCGGATCACCTCTTGAGGATCACTGAAAAGGGGATCTTTAGAGTATCGGGCAAGCCCCTGGCCTATGGGAAGATGAGAGAACTCAAGAAGCACGTTTCCCAGATCAAGAAGCACCACCTTTATATCCCACACCAAAGCCTCCAGGCATGAAGGGCCGGGCACTGATTACCAGGAAACCATGCCTGCCCCGGTTGATGACCCCAAAACCTTTACCACTGCTTCACAAATGCAACATCTTAGCCCAAGAGAGTCCAAGCTGGGAACCCCGGCCCCAAAACTCAACCCGCACACCAAGCCCCCTTTTGTTTTTGCCACAGCCCTTGCCCAGCTCCCCTCGGAGCATTTAACATTTGCTCATCGCACCCCTTCAAGAGGGCCCATGGAAAACACCAAGCCTCATTCCAGGATCATCATAGCCCGTGGCGCCTTGGCAGCAGAGGCCATCCTGCTGAGGGAGGTCCACAATTGGGTGCGCACCTCCACAGCCCAGCCCCAGCTTCTGGGAAGGACTCTTGGAATCCTGGTGCCATCCCGCAGCCTGAGAGAGCACATCTCGGCCCTTCTGGTCAGGCGAATAAGACCTGCTCTGGCCGGCTTGAGCGTGCGGACCCTCCATGGCTTCGCCGTGGAGATCCTGGAAAGAACTGGTGAAAAGAGCCCCGTGGCATCCTTCCTCGTGGAGCTTCTCATCAGGAGGCACGCCTGTTGGGAGCCCTTTCTCCGTGAGGAACTCCAGCATCTAAAGGATGGTATGGGCAGCGTTGTGGGCACTGTTTTGGATTTCCTGGAGGCAGGCCTGGAGGAGGCCCATGTGGAAGCGCTGGAGGAACTCCTTGGCTCCAGGGGTAAATCAAGGGAGATCCATAGGGCCATAGCTGTCTTGAGGGTGGCAGCCCGAAGCCTTGCTGACATGAATCGCTTCTCAGTGGGGATTCTCTCCAGCTGCCTGAGCAGGGCAAAAGAGGCCCTTGAACAAGGAGTTGCCTTTCCCAAAGAGCAGGGACCCATCATCGTGCACGGATTTGCTGAGACCACAGGACTGGCCACAGACTTCCTGGAAACCCTGATCAAGACATACCAATGCATTGTCATCCTGGACCATCCGCCCAGACCGGGCCACTGGAGCCAGAAGGATCCCTCCAGTGCTTTCACCCACAGGCTCATGAGCAGGCTGTTGCCCAAGGCCATTGTACGGGAAGATCCAGAACTAAGCCCAGAGCCCCAAAGCATAGAGATATTCCACGCTGCCGGGGCCCAGGCAGAATGCAGAGAAGTGGCCCTGCGCATCCAAGCACTCATAAGAAAAAGAGTCAGGCCCGAGGACATAGCAGTGGTGGCCAGGAGACTGGATCCTTACATCCTGGCCCTGAGAACCCAATTCAGGAGGCTGGGCATTCCTTTTTCGGGTATCTCGGCCCAGGGTCCCATGCACAGGGCCGGAAGATTTCTCCAGGGTCTGCTGGAGCTCCTAAGGCGAGACAAAGGGTGCCCCATGGAGCTTTGGCTGGAACTGCTGGATCAGGGCTTGATCCAGGCTTCACCTCCTGGGAAGCAAGAGCTCATCTTGGCCCTGAGGTGCCTGGGTGCGGCTAGAATCACACAAGTGGCAGCACTGAAGCTTGATATGCTATCTGAGAGGTGGCCCAAGGGCTACCCCCTTCCCATGAGATTGGGGCTCACAGAAGAGGAATTAGATGGGCAGATAGTGGCACCCAGGCCAAGGGTACCTCTGGAAGCACTAAATGGCATCCAGAAACTTGCCCATTCCATCCAGAATGCCATCTCATCCTGGCAGAATGTCCAGATGGAGATCTCGGCCCATCTGAGTAGGCTCGAGGAGCTTGTCTCAAAGGAGCTGGGCTGGGCACAGAGTCACCCAGCCATGTTGACCCTTGGAGCAATCTTTCAAGAGTTGGAACACGAGATCCCCCCTGGTGTACCCTTAAGTTATGAAGAATTTCTCCTCATTCTGGATGGGCTTTTCAAGCAACATGGAAGGCTCCCCCTGGGAGGAAATGGAGCAGGGGTGCAGGTCCTTGAGGTCATGGAAGCCAGGGCACGCACCTTTCAGCACCTATTTCTCATGGGCATGAACAGGGATTTTTTCCCCAGGCCCATAAGGGAAGATCCCCTGCTTCCAGATTCTGTCAGACAGCTCATCTTGCCACTTCTCCCAGACATTCCCATCAAGAGCACAGGCTTTCAAGAGGAGAGATATCTATTCTGTCAGCTTCTGTCCTCGGCGCCTCATCTGGTCATCTCCTGGCAATCTACAGACGAGGATGGCAAGCCCATGGCAGCCTCTCCCTTGGTGGATGGACTGATCTTGAGCACAGAGGTCCAGCCAGCTCGAGCCAGCACGGCCTCAAAGCCCCCCGCCCCTTGTTTGAGGCCAGCCATGGAGCATGCCATGGAATTGGGCCTGGAGGGCCGCAGGGTAGCTTTGGGGGCCGCCCTGAGGGTTTGTATGGAGGATCTTGGTAAGCGCTACGCAATAGCCTGGCAGGCCCCGGAGGTTGCTCAGGTGCGGCTGGCCATATTGAAAGAGATGGACCCGGACCTTAGAACCCAGGAAGGCAGGATGGTGGCCTCTTCTGCGGGACCTTACATGGGGTTCATAGGCCCCATCGATTTGGCTGAGGATCCCAGAAAGCCCGACCCATATGTGACCACCTTGGAGACCATGGCCTCCTGCCCCTGGCAGAGCTTCTTGAAACATATTCTGAGGCTGGAGGTGCCCCAGGACCCTCTGGAGGCCCTTCCCCAGATAACCCTTCTGGAAATTGGAAGCCTGGTCCATTCAGTGCTGGAGAAAATAGCCTCCAGGCACCTGGGCGAGGCTGCCCCCAGGACTCTGGAGCAGGCCTGTATGGCCAGGCCCATTGCCATAGCCTGGCCAGAGGAAGCTGAGTTGAAAAGAATAGTGCGGCAAGAGGCCCAGAGACTATTGTGGGAGCAGGGGATGGACCTTTTGTGGCTGCACCAGGTTTTGTGCACCAGGGCCATGCCTTACATCCTTGTGGCCAAGGAGGTGGACTGGTCCCCAGATGGATCTCTTCCGCAGGTCCTGGGAGTGGAGCTGGAGGGAAAGTTGAAAGTGAAGGCTGCAGGCATGGAGGTGGCAGTGCGTTTCAGGGCTGACAGAGTTGATCTTGAAAGTGATGGGCTCCTCTTAACGGATTACAAGGTAGGAAGGAGCATCTCCAGGGAGGTGGTGAAGGAAAAGACCAAGGCCGACCATTTCCTAAGAGCAGTGGCCAGAGGTGAGCGACTCCAGGCAGTGACTTATGCCATGGCAGCCACGGGAAAAGGATCTGTTGTGGGCAGATACCTTTTCCTAAAACCCGATCTGGAGCCAGGCCAAAGGGTCTTCAGGGTTCAAGGCCACCAGGTGGAGTTCCAAGAGGCCCTGCAGGGGGTTCTGGACTCTCTCATGAGGGGCTGGATGGATGGGGTGTTCTTCCCCAGGCTGGTGGATCCTGAAGGAAAGGAGGAGCCTGACAGGTGCAGGTATTGTGAGGTCTCTTCGGCCTGTCTAAGGGGTGACAGCGGGGCTAGGGCCAGGCTACTCAAAATGGCCCAGGCCATCTCCTCAGTGGCTCCTGATTCGGGAAGCTGGGAGAGTTCTTTTCTTAGACTGTGGCAGCTTCCAGCAGCCGGCAAGAAGAAAAAGCAGGAGGAGGAAGCAGTTGACTCATAGGCTGAGCAAAGAGGAGCTTGCCAGGCAAGACTCACAAGCCAGGGCCTGGGCCCAAAGGGAGTTTGAAATTCCCCTGGCGCTCGAGGCTGGGGCCGGAACAGGAAAGACTGCGGTTCTTACTGCCCGCATCCTCTCTTGGTGCATGAACCAGGGCTGGATGAGGGCTCAAAGGCAGCTGGAGACTTCTTGCCAGACTCTGGGCAGCAGCAAGCCCCCTGATTCAGAACTTGTCGCAGCTAGAGTCCTGGACAGAATAAAGGCCATAACCTTCACTGAGGCTGCCAGCGCGGAGATGGCCTCCAGGTTAGCCAGGGCCCTCTCAGAGTTGGAACAGGGCAGGGTACCCCTTGCCCTGGATCCTGAGGTCCTGCCACAAGACCGGGAGATCTGGAGGAAAAGAGGCAGAGCGCTCCTGGAAAGCCTGGATCACATCTCGGTACAGACCATACACGCCTTTTGCCTCTCCATCCTATCCAGGTTCCCCCTGGAGGCCGGACTTCACCCTCAACTGGTAGTGGATGCCGAGGGACTGCTTCTGGAGGATCTGGCAAGAGAGCTTCTGGAGGGACTCCTGCTCCCAGGCCAGGATAATGGATTGGATGCAGATCTGCTTATCCTCCTCCAGGAAGGGGTGGGTCCAGAGAAGATCCTGGAGGCCCTCTTGGATCTGGTGCAGGATGGAGTACCCCTGGAGGCCCTGAGGCAGGACGCCTTCAGCCAGATCAGGTTAACTCATATACGAAGCTCCATGGAACAGGCCTTAACAGATCTGGGACAGGCCCAAATAGTGCTCGGGGGCATGGAAAACCGCTCACCACGCACCAAGGCTCTTCTGGAGGCCCTCCAGAGTACCTGTGGGCTCTTTGGCCAATTGCACCTAGACAGCATAGAAGCCCTTGAAGAGCTATGCCAACGAATCCAGGAGATCTGGCCCCAACAGGCCTTGGAAGTGCTGGGGCAGTGGGCCTTGGGAAAATTCAACAAGACAGAGGCCAGGGCCATAGAGCAGATGGGAGAAGCAACATCCAGTGCAGCCAAGATGCTCCACGGTTTGATAAACCACCTAAAGAAGCTCAGGCCCCTCTTGTTCCAGAAAGCTCAGGCCGTTTTGGCCCTCCTGCTGGAGCGCATGTACAAGGAGATGCGCTCGCGGGGGATATTGAGTTTCGGAGGAATTCTGAGATGGACTAGGGATCTCCTCACCCAACATCCTGAGGTGCTTTCCCAGGTTCGTGAGTCCATGGATCAGCTCCTTGTGGATGAGTTCCAGGACACGGACATCCTTCAGTGCGAGATAGTTCGCATGATAGCCCTTGAGGGAGCACCCCAGACAAGGCCCGGGCTTTTCATAGTGGGAGATCCCAAGCAATCCATATACGGCTGGAGAGACGCTGACCTTAGGGCCTATGACTCCTTCCTGCAAGAGCTCCAAGACCGAGGTGGGAAGGTTTTCTTCCTGAGCAAGAACTTCCGCTCGGTTCCGGCCATCCTGGAGGAAGTCCAAAGGGTCATGGATCCTGTGATGGTCCGCAAGCAAGGAGTTCAACCCCAGTTCCAACCTCTGCTGCCGGCCCAGCACAGGCTCGATTCTCAAGACTTGTCCAAAGGAGCGTGGGACCCTGTGGAATACTGGGTCTCCATTGAGGCAGGTGAGACAAAGAGCATCACCAAGGCCCAGGCCACAGAATTGGAGGCCAGGGCTCTGGCCCATGACATCCTGCGGCTGCACGCCGAGGCCAGGGTTAACTGGAGGGACATAGGCATCCTATTGAGGAGCACCGGGGATCAGGAGGTTTATCTCCGGGCTCTCAAGGAGGCTGGGATACCCTATTGGGTATCCAGCGATAAAAGCTACTTCAGGAGAAGGGAGGTTCTGGATGCCATCTCTTTGCTGGGCTGTGTTTTGGACTCCACAGACCAGCTCTCCTTGGTAAGCTTCCTGAGATCGGCCAGCGTGGGAGTTCCAGATGTGGCATGGATTCAACTTTGGAGCCAGGGATTTCCGAAGGCCATGGCCCGGATATCCGGAATGGATCCCCAGGAGATCTCCCGTATCCGGGAGATGGTGGAGGAGGTGAGCAAGAGTATTGCTCCTTCCTCCATACCAGGCCTGCAAAGGATCGGCGGCTGGCACTTTAGCCTCATGGCTGCGGTGGAGGCCATTGCCAGGCTTAGGGAATTTTTTCAGAAGGAGCCACATGATCTTTTCTTGGAGCATATGCGCCAGCTTACCTTGTTGGAGGTCACAGAGGGGGCAAGATACCTGGGCGCCTTCAGGCTGGCCAATCTTGAACGCTTCTTCAGGTTGTGTTATCGCGCCCTGGAGGCAAGCCCAGGGGCGCCCCAACCCGCCCTGAGGATGCTCAAGTCAGCTGTCAGGCGCCAGAGGGAGCTTCAAGAGGCCACACCCCCTGAGGCCCTGGAAGATGCGGTAAGTGTCATGACCATACACAAGGCCAAGGGGCTCGACTTCTCACACGTGTACGTTGTTCAGGCCCACAAGTCAATTCGCACGGGCCAGGATCACGAAAACAGGGTGGAGAGCTGGGAACAGGGTTGGGAATGCTGTCTCATGGGCTTGCCCAGCCCCGGATATCTGCAGGTCCAGCAAAGGCTAGAGGAGGTATCCCGGGCAGAGACCATAAGGACCCTATATGTTGCCATGACCAGGGCCAAGGACAGGCTGGTCATGGCAGGAGACTGGGGCAGAAAAACATCCTCAGGGCAAGACAATTATGCCAGCCTGGTCAATAAACGCCAAGGAGGGCTTCCGGATCTGGATGAAGCCATCTCTGATCTGAGAAGCCAAAGAGGCAAGGACTTTGTGAGGGATGAATGGGGTGTAATGTGGAGATTCCCTGCTCTTTGGGATTCAGCCTCGGGCGGTTTGCAGCCAGAGGCATCCCACCAGGAGGAGTTCTCTGCCCAAAGGATCATGGATGAGGCTGAAGAGCTGGCTTCCCTGGCCGGTTGGGCCCACTGTCATGAGCAAAGGCCCTGGCAATCCCCCATGTCTGAAGAATCTCACCTGGGCCTGGAGGAATCCTGGGGTTTGACCACTGCCAAGTTGCCTCCAGATGTCCGCGGCAGTGGCCGCCAGGCGGCTCTGATGGTGGGGAGAACTCTCCACAGAGCCCTGGAAGTCATGGAACTGGGAGGGGATCTAGAAAAGGAAATCCGTAGGCTGCGGACCTGGATCCAGAAGGAGCTTGGGGAGCTTTTGGGGGCGGATGAGGCGCAAGGGACCATAAAGAGGGCCCTTTACATCTGGGATGGACTGGCTGGAGGTAGGATTCTGACGAGGCTGCGGGAGATCAGGGATCAGGTCTTGGCACGGGAACTACCAGTACTCATGGCCCCGGACCAAGGGGAGGATGGCCCGGTGGGGCTGTGGGCTGGATCCATAGATCTTCTTTACAGGGACCCGCTGGATGGCAGGTGGGTGATTGCGGATTACAAGACTGACAACATCTCCGGCCCGCAGGATATAGAATCTCTCTGCCATCTCTATTCCCATCAGGGATGGCACTATGTGCGTGCTGTAAAGGAGATGATGGGCCTGCGGGAGACCCCCAGGTTCGAGCTTTGGTTTCTCAAGGCGGATCTTATAAAGCAGGTGAGTTTGCAATTCTCAGATGGGAGGAAGCTCCATGGTGCATTTGGAAGAGGAGGAGAAGCTCATTCTTGAGACCGTGAGGCGCATAGGGGTCGAGCGGGTCAAACCTAGGGCATCGGAGATAGACGAAAAGGGAGAGTTCCCCTGGGACATGGTGGAGCTCTTCTCCGAAAATGGCATCCTAGCCCCCCTTGTTCCAGAGCAATACGGAGGAATAGGAGCAAGGTATTTGCTCTTTGCCATGATCGTGGAGGAGATAGCCAAGAGCTGTGCATCCTCGGCTCTCATCCTCATAGCCCAGGCCGACGGCATGATGCCCATCCTCATCGGGGGTAGCCAACAGCTCCAAAAGCGGTATCTGCCGGCACTTGCCAGGGGAAAGCTGGCTGCCTTTGCAGCCACAGAGCCTCAGGCCGGCTCTGATGTTTTGTCCATGCGCAGCAGGGCCATCAAGGTGCCTGGAGGTTATCTGTTAAACGGGCAGAAATGTTTCATTACCAACGGATCAGTAGCTGATGTCATATGTGTTTATGCTTACACTCAGCCCCAGGAAAAAGCCAGGGGAATGAGTTGCTTTGTGGTGGAAAAACATGCCAAGGGCCTCCACTACGGCAAGAATGAGAACAAGATGGGCATGAGGGGTTCGGTCAACTCAGAGCTTTTTTTCGAGGATCTATTCCTGCCTCAGGAAAGCCTCATAGGGGAGGAAGGCACTGGTTTTCCCAACATGATGGAGTGTTTGGATGGAAGCCGAATGTTCGCTGCTGCCCAGGCAGTGGGGCTGGCCCAAGGGGCCATAGAAGAGGCGGTCTCCTACGCAAAACAAAGGGTGCAATTTGGAAGGCCCATAGCCGATCTGCAGGCCATACAGTTCATGATCGCAGATATGGCAGCTTCCACAGAGGCTGCTCGCCTCCTGACATACCAGGCGGCTGTTCACCTGGACAGAGGGGATCGGAAATTGATTCCCCGTTTCTGCGCCATGGCCAAGTTCATTGCTTCTGATACGGCCATGAAGGTGACCACAGACGCGGTTCAGGTCATGGGTGGCTACGGATACATGAAGGAATTCCCAGTGGAACGCATGATGCGAGATGCCAAGCTCATACAGATTTACACAGGAACCAATCAGATTCTAAGGATGGTTGCAGCCAGGTCCATATTCGGCAGATAAGGGGTGACCCCAATCAATGGAGTTGGGCATTTAGGTTATCCGGGGGAACCATCATGTTGGAGAGGTCTTTTTCTCTTCTCCCCTTTGGCCTGCCACCACCCCTACCAGACCCAGAGTCACCAGCCCCAGTGCCCCCAATTCCCTCCAGCCCAGGGGCTCTCCCAGAAGAAGCCCACCCGAAAGCACCCCTATGGCCGGCACCACCAGGGTACCCAAGGAGGCTACACTCACCGGGAAGATCTTGATCACCTCCAGCCATCCCCAATAACCCAGGACAACACCCACCACAACCACATAGGTGGTGGCCAGGCAAGCTTTCAAGGAGATCTCAAGCTTCCAAATAGGCTGCTCCAGAAAGACAGTGCCCACCAAAACCGGCAGACCTCCCAGGATAAGTTGCCATCCCGCAAAGACCCTGGTGGAAATGCTCCAGGCTCTCTTTTTGATGAGCACTGTACCCAGGGCCCAGGAAAAGGCAGCTCCCAACATAAGCACACTACCCAAAGGGGTTTTCCCCACAAGTTTGGCTTCTGGACCCATCAGTAGGGCAAGCCCCAAGAGTCCCAGGCCCAGTCCCAAGACTCTCCAGGTCGTGAGCCTTTCCCCCAGCATGATCCTTCCGAGAAGGCAGGCCCAAAGGGGCATGGTGTAGGCCAAGATTGCGGCTCTTCCAGCCTCCAGGATCATTATTCCGTAAGCCGAAAGCAGATTCCATCCGGTCACATTCACCGCTGCCACCATCAGCAGGGGGATGAGTTCCCTTGTTGGGACCTGCAGGCTTTCCCCCTTGCCCTTGGCCAGAGACAAGATCATGAGGCCTCCTCCCAGCAGGCACAGAGTCCTGAAGTTCCATGGGGGCACCTCCGCCAGGGCCAGCTTCATGATGGGCCAGCCCAGACCCCATGTCAGGGTCAAGAAGCCAAGCAGCAAGAAGCCCCGCTTGAAGGCGGGGCTTTTTCTTTTGGACTCTATCATGTAAGCCTGGTCCGAGGGAGTTATTTTCTATGGGGCTCCCTGGATTTCTAGAAAAGCTTGGGAAGAGCTTGTCTTGCCAGTTCCAGGTAGGCGTTGGGAAAGGCTCCTACCCAAAGGGTGCCCACGGCCATGAGCACCACGGCCACCACGGCCGGAGCTCCGAAGCACACACCCTGGATCTCTTTTTCCGCTGGCTGCATGTAGATCTTGATGGTCACCCGGAAGTAATAGTACACGGACACCAGGGAGTTCAAGACCGCTATGACAACCAGCCATACATATCCTTTTGCCACAGCCGCCGAGAACACGTAGAACTTGCCCATGAACCCAGCCGTGGGGGGAAGGCCTGCCAGGGAGAACATGAAGAGGGCCATGGCTGCACCCAGAACCGGATAGCGGCTTCCCATGCCCTTGTAGTCTTCTATCTGGACATTCTCCTCTCCCTTGCTGCCATAGAGCACCACCACGGCAAAGGCTCCCATGTTCATGAGGGCATAGGCCAAAACATAGTACAGGATGCTGGCGCTAGCAGCCTCCCCGCCTGCCACCATGCCCACCAGAATATAGCCAGCATGGGCTATGCTGGAGTATGCCAGCATTCTCTTGATGTTCTCCTGTGCTATGGCCACCACATTTCCGAGGGTCATGGTGGCCACGGCCAGGACCCACAAGACCATGGAGTAGTCTGCTTGTAAACTCTCCAGACTGTAGAGGAAGACCCTCAAGAAAGCCGCAAAAGCAGCTGCCTTGACCCCTGCAGCCATGTACCCTGTGATGGGAGATGGTGCCCCCTCGTATACATCCGGGGTCCACATGTGGAAGGGCACAGATGCCACCTTGAACCCAAAGCCCACCACCAGCATGCCCATTCCCAGGATCAACAGGCTCGTGCGGCCTGAGCTTCCCTTTCCTGCCAGGAAATCCGCAATATCTTTCAAATGGGTGGATCCGGTGGCCCCGTACACCAGGGCGATCCCGTAGAGAAGAAAGGCACTGCTGAAAGCCCCCAGCAGCAGGTACTTCAGCGCACCTTCATGCCCTTTGGGATGCTCCTTGCGCCAGCCGGCCAACACATAGATGGATATGCTCATGGTCTCCAGCCCCAGGAAGATCATGATCAACTCCTGGGCCGATGCCATCATCATCATTCCGAAGGTGGCAAAGAGCATAAGCACATAATATTCATAATGGTCCACACCCTCCTGGACCAGGTAATCCATGGAGATCAGTATGGTCACTGCGGCTGTCAAAAGAAGCACAGCCTGGAAGAAAAGGGCAAAGGAATCCAGTACCACCATCCGGCCGAAACCAGGCTCATTCTTGCCCCAGAGCCCCATGGTCACCAGGAAGGCCAAGATCACTCCCGCAAGGCTGAGATATGGCGAAAGCCTGCCCAATTGCTTTCTGGACAAGAACCCCAAGGTCAGCACCAGGAGCCCTGTGACACACACTATGAGATGGGGCCCCACGCTCAACAGATTCACGCTGGGAATGCTCCAGGACATGCCTAACTCCTCGCGTCTTTGGTATGCTGTCTCAAAACAATATCTTCTTCATCACCTGGGCTTCTCTGGGCCTTCTGCCTTGAACCAGGCGAACTGCTTTTCCCCTTTTCCCTGCTCCAGTTCCACCACCACCGCGCTCTTGGCATGGACCTTATCCAGCAGATGGGCCACAGATGGCTCCATTCTCTGCAGGAATGGTTTGGGATAAACCCCTATCCAGCCTATGCACACCACCAGGGGAAGCAGCACCACCACCTCCCTCAGGCTCAGGTCAGGAAGCCCCAGGTTCTTGGGGTTGGTCACCTCTCCGAAGAAAACCCGTTGGTACATCCAGAGCATGTACACCGCAGCAAAGATCACTCCTGTGGCGGCCACCACGGCAAAGGGTTTGTTGACCAGGAATGTACCCAGCAGCACCAAGAACTCACCCACAAAGCCATTCAAGCCAGGTAGGCCTATGGAAGAGAGTGTGAATATCATGAAGAAGGCGGCATAGGCTGGCATTACCTTGGCCATGCCTCCATATTCGGCTATGAGTCTTGTGTGCCTCCGCTCGTAGATCATGCCCACTACCAGAAACAAGGCCCCTGTGCTGAGCCCATGGTTGATCATTTGAAGAATGCTGCCCTCGACCCCCTGAATGGTAAAGGCAAACATGCCCAGCATCACGAACCCCAGGTGGCTTACGCTGGAGAAGGCCACCAGTCTCTTTACATCTTTCTGAACCATGGCCACCCACGCCCCGTATATTATCCCTATCAAGGCCAGCACCGAGATCCAGCCCATGGCCGCAAGGGATGCATTGGGAAAAAGTGGCATGCTGTATCTCAGAAAACCGTATGTACCCATCTTCAAGAGCACGGCGGCCAGAAGCACGCTTCCCACCGTGGGGGCCTCGGTGTGAGCATCCGGTAGCCATGTGTGAAAAGGCCACATGGGCACCTTTATGGCAAAGGCCAGGAAGAAAGCCAGAAAGAGCCAGCTCTGAAGGTGGGTGGGAAGATTCAGATCATAATATTTGAGAAGGTCGAAGGTGTACACCCCTGTTGCACTGTGGTACTGGAAGTAGAGCACCAGTATGGCCACTAGCATGAGCAGGCTTCCCACCATGGTAAAGATAACAAACTTAATGGCCGAGTACACCCTGGCAGGCATCTCCCTGCCAAAGACCTTTCTCATGGTAGGAGTACCCCATATTCCTATGAGAAGGTACATGGGGATGAGCATTACTTCCCAGAACACATAGAACAGGAAGAGATCCAAGGCGCAAAAGACCCCTATCATCCCGGTCTCCAAGAAGAGCAGACATACCAGGAACTCCTTGACCTTTACCTGTATGTCTGTCCAGCATGCCAGCACCGCTATGGCCGTAAGCAAGGTGGTCAAAAGCACCAGATAGAGGCTTATTCCGTCTATGCCAAGGCTGTAGGTGATGCCCAGGGACGGGATCCACTCCACTCTCTCCAGGAACTGGAAGGCCGCGGTGTTGGTCTGAAAATCCCTGTAAAGTACCAAGGAGACAAGGAAATCCACCACCGTCACCGCCAGGGCTATGGAACGAAGAGCCTTGTGCTGATCCTTGCCCGTAAAGACCAGGGCTAGGGCCCCCACCAACGGGAAAAAGATTATGAAGCTCAGCACGGGGAATGCGTGATCCATGAGAACCGCCCCTCCGTCTCTTAATAGTGCTCAGCCTAAGACCATGTAACCCAAGACAAACAGCACGCCCACCAGGATGGACAAGGCATAGTTCTGCACCAGCCCTGTCTGCACCCTTCTAAGCATTGCTCCGGCTTGCCCGGTAACCAGGGCAAAGCCGTTGGCTATCCAGTCTATTATCCCATCATCAAAGACCTGCCAGAGCCATACGGAAAACCTCACTATGGGGTTCACCACAATGGCATCGTAAAGCTCGTCCACCCAGTACTTGTTGAAAACAAGCCTGTAAAGCCCTCCCAGGCTTTGTGCAGCTCTCCTGGGCAGATCAGGCTGCTGCACGTAAAAGGTCCTGGCCATCCACCAACCCGCCAGGGCAATGAAGAGGGAAATGCCCATTAGCCCCAGTTCCAACCCCATGGAGTGATGTTCTCCATGGGCATGCCCTGCCAGGAATTCCTGGCCCTTCATGACCGGAGCCAGGAAATCCCCGATGGCATTCCCACCTGGTATCAGAGGCAGGCCCACGAAACCTCCCACCACTGAAAGAACCGCCAGAATGATCAGAGGTACAGTCATCACCGAAGGTGACTCGTGAACATGATGCTCCACGTGGGGATCCATGCGGGACTGCCCATGGAATGTCATAAACACGGTTCGGAACATGTAAAAGGAAGTCATGAAGGCCGCACTGGCCCCAATGAGCCAGAGAAAGATGTTTCCCTGGGTGTATGCCTTGAAGAGGATCTCATCCTTGCTGAAAAAGCCAGCAAAAGGAAAGATCCCGGCTATGGCCAGGGTGCCTATAAGGTAAGTGGCATAAGTCTTGGGCATGTATTTCCTAAGAGAGCCCATCTTGCGCATGTCCAGCTCTCCGGCCAGGGCGTGCATGACGCTTCCTGCACCCATGAACAGCAGGGCCTTGAAAAAGGCATGGGTCATGAGATGGAAAATGCCCGCTGCCCAGGCCCCCACCCCACAGGCCAGAAACATGTAACCCAACTGGCTTATGGTGGAGTATGCCAGGACTCTCTTTATGTCGAACTGGGTCATCCCAATGGAGGCGGCAAAAATGGCCGTGAGAGCCCCAACCACAGCCACAACACCCATGGACACCGGGGCCATGGCATAGAGCACATTACATCTGGCCACCATGTAAACACCTGCCGTGACCATGGTGGCCGCATGGATCAGGGCGCTCACAGGTGTGGGACCCTCCATGGCATCAGGCAACCATGTGTAAAGAGGCAGCTGAGCGCTCTTGCCCGTTGCTCCGACAAAGAGCAGCAGGGTTATGGCTGTCACAAGGCCTCCTCCCACTGCCAATTCCGCTGGGGCCCTTTGAAATACTTCCTTATAGTCCAGGGTGCCAAAGGCGCTGAATATCAGGAGCATGCCCAATATGAAGCCAAAGTCCCCTACCCTGTTCACAACAAAGGCCTTCTTGCCCGCATCAGCGGCAGACTTCTTCTCGTAGTAATAGCCGATGAGAAGATAGGAGCACAGACCCACACCCTCCCAACCCACGAACATGAGCAGGAAGTTGTTGGCGCTCACGAGGACCAGCATGGCAAACACAAAAAGATTCAGGTACGTGAAGTAGCGTTTGTACCCCACCTCCCCATGCATGTAACCTATGGAATACACGTGGATGATGCAGCCGACCCCCGAGACAACCATCATCATCACCGCGGAAAGGGGATCCACCAGGAATCCCACCGGCACCTGAAGGCTTCCCGAGAGCATCCAGGTAAATACGTTAACACTCACGGATCTGTGCTCCTGAGGAAGCCTCAAGAGCTCCAGAAACACCAGGAAGGCCACAACAAAGGAGACCCCTATGGCCCCAGAGGCTATGGGCCCTGTGATACTTGGCCGCGTGAATCTCCCCAAGAGCCCGTGGATAAAAAATCCCACAAGCGGGCACAAGGGAACTAGCCAAACATACTCGATCATGGGAAACGCCCCTCCTTGCTCCTTGGAAAACCTATTTCCATGCCACTCTCAGCACTGCCCTCTCACAGGCCACCTAGTTGGCTCTTCCATAAACATCAGCCTTTGAGCAGGTTGATCTCGTCCACCCTTACGGTCTGCCTGTTTCGGAACACCACTACGATTATGGCCAGCCCCACTGCCACCTCTGCGGCAGCCACGGTCATGACAAAGAACACGAACACCTGCCCGTCCAAGGCCTGCAGATAGCGGGACACAGCTATGAAAGTCAGGTTCACTGCATTGAGCATGAGCTCTATGCACATGAATATGACTATGGCGTTTCTCCTCACAAAGACCCCCATGGCCCCTATGGTGAAAAGGGCCGCCGCCAGGATCAAGTAATGTGAAAGACTCAACATTCGGGCCTCCTTAGAACCCCACCTAGGCTTCTTACATGCGTTTCATGGCGAAGAAAACAGCCCCCACAATGGCGGCCAGCAACAAGATCGATGCCACTTCAAAGGGCAGAAGATAATCTGTGAAAAGAAGCCTTGCCACCCAAACCGTGTTGCCCAGTTCTTGAACCTTCTCGGGAGGGAAAGTCCCCTTGACCACAGGCAGGGCCTGTAGCAACCAAACCGGAGCCAGAAGCAGGAACACCAGAACAGCCGCAAATCCCCCCAACCATCTTCGAAACCTGTTTCCCCTGCCCTCTATGGCTTCCTCTTCTTCCAGGTTCAAAAGCATGATCACAAACAGGAAGAGCACCATTATGGCTCCCGCGTACACAAGCACCTGGATGATGGCCACGAACTCAGCCCCCAATATCAAATAGAGTCCGGCCAGGCAGAAGAAGGTGAAGATAAGGGCCACGGCGTTGTGCACGGGCTTCTTGAGAAACACCACCAGCACAGAGGAGATAAGTGCCAGTCCACCGAAAAGATAGAAGAAAAGGGCTTCCATTTCCTCTCTTACCCCCCGATTCGCTATCCGGTCCACTCCATTGCCGGTAGCTTTTTCACTTGGGCGGCTTCATGATCTTTTCCAGATCCAAGATCAGAGCCTCACGGGTTTCGCCGTCCAACTCGTAATGGGTGGTCATGCCAATGGCATTGACCGGGCAGGCCTCCACACAGAATCCGCAGAAAATACAACGCCCCAGATCTATTTCGTAGGTCTGGGGATACTGATCCCCTTTTTCATCCTGTATTCCAATTATGCGGATACATTGGGCCGGGCAGACGGTGGCACACAGCATGCAAACCACGCACTTGGGACGACCGTCCTGTCGCTGGTACATGATGTGGCGCGCCCGGTACCTGGGATAGGGCTCCCATCTCTCCTCCGGGTACTGTACGGTCACAGCCGGTGAGAAGAAGTGTTTCAAAGTGAGCTCGAGTCCTTTGATGAGTGGCCTAATCATCCTGAGTCTCCCTTGTCCTCCCTTTGGAAGGATCTCACGCCTTGCCCCCCAAGTACAGGCTGTAAATAACCGCGGTCACCACCACGTTGACCAGTGCGGCAGGCAAAAGCACCTTCCAACCCAATTTCATGAGCTTGTCATAACGCAACCTGGGGTACGTTCCCCTCACCCACACGAAGAAAAAGAGCATCAAGAAGACCTTTCCCGAGAACCAGACAAACGGAGGCAGCACCGGCCCTTGCCATCCACCCAGGAAAAGAGTCGTCACCAGCGAGCTAAGAAGGATCAGGTGCCCGTACTCGGCCAGGTAGAACAAACCGAATTTCATGGAACTGTATTCGGTCTGGTAACCAGCCACCAGCTCGTTTTCACACTCTATGAAATCAAAAGGGGTACGACATATCTCTGCGGAACCTGCTATGAGGAAGATCAGAAATCCCAGGGGCTGTCTGAAACAGTTCCACTTAAGGATCCAATCTTGGTCCTCCACGATTTTCACCAGGCTAAGACTCCCTGTCAGAAGCACTACCCCCACCACGCTGAGGCCCAGTGCCAGCTCATAGCTTATCATCTGGGCAGAGGCCCTGGTGGCTCCCAGAAGGGAATACTTGTTGTTGGAGGACCATCCTCCCAGGACCACCCCATAGACCGACAGGGAGGAGATGGCAAAGATGAAAAGGATCCCGGTGTCTATGTCCGCCAATATGCCCTTGCCGAGATCGAACTGATCCAATGGAATTCCCAAGAGGCTCTCTCCCAGAATTCCCTTGCCGAAGGGCACCACAGCAAAAGGCATCAAGGCGCAGACCATCACTATTGCTGGGGCAAGTAAGTAAAGAAACCTATCTGCCCCTGCCACCGTGATCTCCTCCTTGAATAGCAACTTCAAGCCGTCTGCCAGGGGCTGCAACAGGCCCCACGGACCCACCCTGTTGGGCCCGAGTCTCACCTGCAAAAAGGCCAAGACCTTGCGCTCCATGAGAGTCATATATGCTATGGCCGTCATAATCACTCCGAGGGCCAGCAGGATCTTGACCAGCAGCAAAACCAAGGCTCCCAAGCTCACCATCTCATCCCTCTCTCGCCGAATGTGAATCCCATTGGTACTGTTAGGGCTCTTTTCTCAAGCCTTTTCCAGTCGAACCCTCACAAGCTCCCCACTCCATTCCAGGAGTCTGTTCAGGGGCTGTGTCTGGAAATGATGGGCCACCTGAACCACCTTACGGGGTCCCCTGTAGCGCAGCTTCACCCTGGCCACCACCTCCCCCTTGGGGGATATTACCCTGGTCAAATCCCCTTCTTTCAAACCACCTTCTCTGGCATCTTCCACGTGCAGCATGGCTGTGGGCTCTGGACACAGCTCCATGAGAGTAGAACTCCAGGTGCTGAAGGTGCCTGAGTGAAACCATCGGCTCTGTGGATGCAAGACAAAAGGATAGATCTGGGCATCCCCTTTTTCCAGGGGTGGGCTCCAGCTCTTGAGCTCCAGCCTTGCCTTGCCCACTGGGAACCCTTCCTCGTAAAGGATTCCAGTACCGAGCTTTTCCCCATTGGCCGCCACTGGCCAGGCCAGCCCTTCCTCTGGAATACACTCCAGGCTGGCTCCCCCATATATCTCAACGGCCTTGCCCATTTCCTGCCAGACCTCCCCCGGAGAAGCAAAGGGAAAAGGCGTGCCCATGCGCTTGGCCAATTCTCCCAGGATCCAGAAATCGCTCTTGGCCTCTCCAGGAGACTTGACCGCCTGCTCCACTTTCTGAATCCGCCTGTCCACGCTGGTGAAGGAGCCTTGCTTCTCCATGAAGAGTGAGGCAGGCAGTACCACGTGGGCCATGCGGGCCGAATCGCTCATGAAAGCGTCTTGGACCACAAGGAACTCGGCAGCCTTAAGGGACTTCTCGACCCAGTCCCTGTCCGGATATGTGCCCACAGGGTTCTCGGCCACCATGTAAACAGACCTTATCTTGCCGTTTAGACATCCTTCCAGGATCCCACGGGCCGTCAGACCCGGTCCCATGGGAACAGGAAGCTGCCATAACTCCTGGAAGAATTCCCTGGCCTGAGGATCCCCCGCATTCCTGTAACCAGGCAGAAGATCTGGCACCAGGCCCAAATCCAGGGCTCCTTGACTGTTGGCCTTCTCCCCATAGAAGTGCAGGCCACAACCCTTCTTGCCCAACTTCCCTGTCAAGACACACAGGCAGGCTGCAGCTGCAGCCAGGTCCACCTGGTCCCCAACCCCCAGGGTTTCCAGGGAACCAATGATGCAGGCTGTGGGAGCCTGGGCAAAGCAGGTGGCCAACTCCCTGATATCCTCCACCTTGGCTCCTGTCAAATCTGCTACCTGGGCCTCATCCAGATTGGCGAGAGCCTCCTTCAGATTCTCAAGACCTTCGGTACGGGTCTCCACGAAAGCCTTGTCCCAGAGCTGCTCCTCCAGGATCACCCGCATCATGCCGCGAAGTAGCAAACCCTCTGTACCCGGCCTCACGTACATGGCCTTGGCTCCCATGATGTCACAAAGGGAGGTGTGCACATGATCCACCACAAAAACCTTGGACTTTTTTCTACCTGCGGCCAGGATCACCTGATTCTTGGCCACAGGATGGGTTTCCTTGAAATTGCCGCCCACGGCCAAAATGACATCCGAGTCCCTGATATCTTTCACGTGGTTTGTACTGGCGGCATAGCCCAGCAAGGGTCTGATTCCTTCCAGGAGGCCTCTGTAACTGATTCCAGCTCCATGGTCCACATGAGGGGTTCCAAGGCTCCCGCGGGCCAATCTCTGGAGCAGGTAAGCCTCCTCGTTGGTCAGTCGAGAAGAGCCCAGCACTGCCAAAGCCTCGCCTCCCCTTTGTCTCTTTATCTCGTTCCAGCGGGAGGCCACATGATCCAGGGCCTTTTCCCAAGAGACCTCCACAAAGCCATCCCCTTCCCTCAAAAGGGGTTTGGTGAGCCTCTCGGGGCTGTGCACCAGGGGCCACCCGAAACGGCCCTTCACGCAGAGGTTACCTTCATTGGTGCCCAGCTCATATTGGGAAGATACCCTGGCCATTTTGCCATCCTTGGTCTCAGCCACAATGGCGCATCCAAGGCCGCAAAAACCGCAAGTCGTCCGGGTCTTGTGCACCTCCCAGGGCCTTGCTATGGGCCCAAGGGGTTTTGCCACCATGGCTCCCACCGGGCAGGCCGAAACACACTGACCGCAAAACTCGCAATCCAAAGGACGCCCAAAATCGGTGCTTATCTCCGTGCGTATGCCCCTGTTGACGAAGCTTATCTCATTTACACCCTGCACCTCGTTACAGATGCGCACGCAGCAGCCGCATAGCACACAGCGGGTCATGTCCCTCTTGATCAGATGGGAGGCCAGATCCACGCTCCCCTTGGGCTCCTGTCTGGGGAAGGGGAGTTTGTCCACGTCGTATTCGAATACCAGGTTCTGGAGCTGGCACGCCCCCCCAGCCTCGCACACGGGACAGTCCAGGGGGTGCTGGCGAAGAAGAAGCTGCAACTGCAGCCTCCTGGCTTCTATGACGGCGGGGGTCTGGGTGAGCACCTCCATGCCGTTTCGGGCCGGGTTGAAACAGGCTGGCAGCAGTCCCCTGCGCCCTTTGATTTCCACCATGCACATTCGGCAGGCCCCAAAAGGAATTAGCCTCTTGTCATGGCACAGAGTAGGGATGCGCACCCCTGCTTTCTCTGCAGCCTCCAGGATGGAGGCTCCTCTCTCTACCGTTACCTCGATCCCATCGATGCTCAGTGTGATCATGGGTCCCCGTTCCCTGATACGATCTGGTTGAACCTTTGCCTCACCTGTGGGCCCTCAATCTATGGCGTCGAACCTACAGTTGGCTATACAGGTCTTGCATTTGGTGCACTTTTCTTTGTTTATGCGGGCCACCTGCTTCTTCTCCCACTCGATGGCCTGCACCGGGCAGTTCCTGAAACAGATCCCGCACATCTTGCACTTCTCGGGATTAACCTCAAAGAGCAGAAGCTCCACACAGACCTTTGCCGGGCACTTTTTCTCCCTAACATGGGCGTCGTACTCGTTTCTAAAATGCCTGATTGTGGAAAGAATAGGGTTGGGTGCTGACTGCCCCAGTCCACAGTGGGAAGTGGATTTGATCATCCTGCCCAGCTTCTCCAGATCTTCCACATCCCCTTCTTTCCCCCTTCCTTCCACGATGTCGGTCATCTTGTCATACATGACCTTTAGCCCCTCGCGGCAGGGAATGCACTTGCCGCAGGACTCATCCACCGAGAAGGCCGTGAAAAACCGGGCTGTGTCCACCATGCAGGTGCGCTCGTCCATCACCACAACGCCACCAGAGCCCATCATGGCTCCGATCTCGGTCAAGGAATCGAAGTCTATCTGGACATCCAGGAGGCTTGCAGGCACGCAACCCCCTGAGGGCCCCCCCAGCTGGGCTGCCTTGAACTGTCTCTTCTTGGGGATTCCACCTCCTATGTCAAAGACCAGGGAACGCAGTGTGGTGCCCATGGGCACCTCCACCAGCCCCACGTTGTTTATTGCCCCTGTCAGGGCAAAGACCTTGGTGCCTTTGCTGCCTTCGGTGCCTATACTGGCAAACCAGGCTCCTCCGTTCAGGATTATGGGGGGCACATTGGCATAAGTTTCCACGTTGTTGAGGTTCGTGGGTTGTCCCCAAAGTCCGGACTCGGCCGACCGGGGCGGCTTGATGCGAGGCATGCCCCGCTTGCCTTCCAAGGAGTACATCAGAGCAGTGGACTCGCCGCACACAAAGGCTCCTGCCCCGGGATAAATCTCGATATCGAAATTGAAGCCAGTATCCAGGATGTTCTCCCCCAGAAGCCCCGACTCCCTTGCCTGTTCTATGGCTATCTGGAGCCTCTTTATGGCCAGGGGATATTCTGCCCTGACATAGATGTATCCCTTCTCCGCCCCTATGGCATATGCAGATATGGCCATGCCCTCCAGGACCGAGTGAGGATCTCCCTCCATGATGGAGCGGTCCATGAAGGCCCCTGGATCTCCCTCATCACCGTTGCAGATGGTGTACTTGGGGAAACGATCATACTTGCGGCACTCCTCCCACTTGAGTCCTGTGGGGAATCCTGCTCCACCTCGGCCCCTGAGCCCTGAGATCTTTATCTCCTCTATTACCTCCTCTGGAGTCATGGAGGTCAAAACCTTTGCTAGGGCCTGGTACCCGTCCCTGGCTATGTATTCCTCTATGCGCTCTGCATCTATGAGCCCCCGGTTCCTAAGGGCAATGAGCCTCTGGTTGCCGAAGAAGCCTATGTCCTTGAGAAGGGGGATCTTTTCCTTCTCCACAGGTTCCTCAAACAAGAGCTCCTTGACAGGTCTTCCCTTCAAAACATGCTCTTCCACCAGCCGCGCAGCATGCTCTGGCTTGAGCTTGTTGTAAAAGATCCCGTCCGGGAAAACCGTCATGATAGGGCCCATGGCACAAAAGCCATTGCAACCTGTCAAGACCACCTGCACCTCGTCTGCCAGGCCCCTCTTGAGCAGCTCCTCTTCAATAGCCTGCTTCACCTTGGGGGCTCCGCTGGCTATGCAGCCTGTTCCCCCGCAGAGCATCAGGTTCATGCGATAGGTCTTCAAGGTCCAGATCCTCCCCGGGAGCCGCTTTCGTTTTTTCTGACGGCTCCCCTGTCAAGCTCTCAACAGCGGCCTCTTACAAGGCCCCTTTCAACCTGCAGTGCTCTCGCTGCCTCTACCCAGGGCATATTCCTCCACCACCTGGCCGCCTTGGATGTGCTCCTGAAAAATCCTCTTGGCTTTCTCAGGGTTCAAATCCACGTATTTGACGGGGGCCTTCTCCACGATCTCCACTGTGGCCATGGGCTCTCGGTTGCAGAGCCCTGCGCAGCCCGACTGGGTCACCACCACGTCCCTGGCCCCGGATTCCGTCACTGCTTCCAGGAAAGCCTCCATGACCTTGCGTGCCCCAGCCGCTATACCGCAGGTGCCCATGTGCACCACGATCTTGGCCCTATGTTCCCCTTCTCTGAGGGTCATCCGGGCCATCTCCCTTTCCTTTATTTTCTTGAGATCCTCTATGCTTAGCTTGGGCAACTCCATCACCCCCCTTGGGCCTGCTCTATTTGTATTGATCCAGGATGTCCATGACGGTCCCTGGTTCCAAGTTGCCGTGGGTGTCCTCACCCACCATCATGACCGGTGCCAGACCGCAGGCCCCCAGGCACCTGACTTCCACAAGTGTGAAGCGCTTGTCCGGTGTCGTATCTCCCACACCAATACAAAGCTCTTGCTCTATTTTTGCCAGGATCTCCGGGGCGCCCTTTACGTAACAGGCCGTGCCCAGGCAAAGCCTTATGGTATGGCGCCCCCTGGGAATCATGGTGAAAAAGGCATAAAAGGAGACAACCCCATAGATGTAGCTGGGAGAAACATTGAGCCCTTGGGCAAGACGAGTCTGAACCTCCTGGGGCAGGTAACCAAAGATTTCCTGAGCTTCCTTCAGAGCCGGTATCAGGTACCCGTGCCTTCCGGCGTACTTGGCTATCACTGGGTCAAGCTTGGCAAGTTCCTCTTCCGGTATCCTATCCACTATTTCCACCAGTGGTTGCTGGCTCATCTGGCTCATGGCCCTCTCACACCCTCCCCTTTAGATGGATAAACCCGCTCTTTAGGCCTCCAAGGCCCCTATTTCCAGAAGCCCCTCCCTGACCTTCTCCCGGATCCACATCAAGACCTCCGGCTCAGTAAGGCCAATGGGTTCCAACTCCCGGCGAAGCTGGCTACTGTCAAAGCAAAAACTCTTGCCCTCTCTTATGTGCTCGTACAGAACTTCCACATGGGGCCCCCCCAACAGGATGCCCACCAAGGTGGCCCCCATGTCACCCAAGGGTTTCCTGTCTATGTGGCTGTGCTGAAACGTGGCACGTACCCTGGTCCCCTTGCCCGGGGTGGACTCCAGCTCCAGATCTCCACCGGCCATGCGAGCCGCCTCCCTCAGTAGGGGCAAACCAAGCCCCACCCGCCTCGTGGTGCGGGTCGTCACAAAGGGATCCAAGGCCTTGGCTGTCATTTGGGGATCCATCCCGCTGCCGTCGTCCTCCACCTCTAGTTCCAGCTTGTCAGCTACCAGGTCTTCTACTATCCTTATCCGAATCTGTTTGGCTCCTGCCTTAAGGCCGTTTTCAGCCACATCCAAGATGTGGAGTGAAAGGTCCTCCAAGCCTCAGACGCCCCCCACCAAGAGGCGACCCTTCTCGCCCCTGAGGGCCAGCTTGAGTTCTTCAAAGCTGGCTTCCTCCACCTTCAGCCTGCTCCAGGCTCTGCCCACCTCCTCAGGCCTATGAGCATCCGAGCTCCTTACCAAGGGCCACTTCCTGATCTGGGGGAATCTCTCTTTGGCTTCGGGCCTTGTCATGGCCCAGGAAATCTCCAGAGCATCCAGCTCAAGACCCTCTGGTATCAAACCCAGCTGCCCCAGGATACCGAATCCCTCCCGGTCCACATGACTGGCTATTGCCAGGCCGCCATACCCGTGGATTGCCTGCACCAGATCTTCCACACTCAAGGTGGTGGCCCCGGCCAGAAATCTGTCCTCTGAGCCCAGGATCTCGTCTTGTTCATCCATCAAGACCTGGTAACCAAAGATCTCGGGTATGTTCTCTCCCGGGAGGTTCTTGTCCACCAGATCCTGCATTGCCATGGCCCTTTCCAGATCCGGGAAAAGCCCCAACAGGTGGACTTCTTCGGCTGAAGTTATCTCCATGCCCGGCAGCACGGCCAAACCTGCCTCTGCGGCCCTTCTCTGGAGTGCTGCCACATTTCTCATGGAGTTATGGTCGCACACAGCTATGAGCTCCAGTCCCATGCTCCTGGACGCCTCCACTATGGCCCCAGGAGTCATTCGCCATGTATCTGCACAGGGTGACAGGGAGGTGTGTATGTGAAGGTCTGCCCGGATCTCAACCAGGGCCATGGCCTCCCCGTATCCCCATCTGGTAAAGCCTTCCGGCCACCTCGAAGGTGGGCTGGTCCGAAACCATCAAGACCACACCTTCCTCCTGGGCCTTGCGGACTGTGGCATCCTCAGGTTCGCGGCCGTTGACCAGGATCACGCCCGCAAGATCATTGAGAGTGGCCACAGCCACTATGTTCAAATGGGTCTGAAGCGTTATCCACAGGTCCCCAGCCCTGGATCTGGCCATAACATCGCTTAACAAGTCACTCACATACGCCCCGCTCACCTGGCGCTCCAGACGATCCTGGCAGCAGCATACCTTCAGACCCAGCGCCTCCACCACCTCCTGGAGCTTCATGGCTTTCCCCCAGACTCCCTGATATGCACCTGTGCGTGCAAGCGGGTCCCTACTCCTGGTTTGGAATCTATCTGAAGCAAATCAGAGTTCTTTCTGATGTTGGGAAGCCCCATCCCAGCTCCAAAACCCATTTCCCGGATCCAATCAGTGGCTGTGGAATAACCTTCCTGCATTGCTAGCTCTATATCCTCTATTCCAGGCCCGGTGTCCTCAACTGTGATCTCTATGAGCGAGGGGCTCACTGCCAGAATCATCTGTCCTCTATGGGCATAGGACACAACATTTATCTCAGCTTCGTAGGCTATTATCACCGCCCTCTTTATATAATGAGCCTCCAGGCCTATTTCCTTGAGAATCTGCTTCACTCTGCTGGCCGCAGTCCCCGCCCGACTGAAATCGCCCCCTTCTATGAAGAAGGTCTCTTTGTAGACCGCTTGCATCTGCAGGCAGGCCCCCTCCGGGGTGAGCAACAACCTGGCTGGCCTGCCAGGTTCAGCGATCTATCTCTGCCAGGACTATATCCACGCTGCTCAAAATGGCTATAAGGTCTGCCAGCAGCCTTCCCCTGGTCATGGTGGCCAACGACTCCAGGTTCACAAAAGCCGGTGGCCTTATTTTCAACCTAAAGGGTTTGGGGCTTCCGTCGCTGATCAAATAGTAGCCCATCTCCCCCCTTGGAGACTCCACACATGCATAGACCTCGCCTACAGGGGGTTTGAATCCCTCTTCATAGAGTATGAAGTGGTGTATGAGCGCCTCTATCTCAGTAAGGGTTCTCTCTTTGGGAGGCGGAACCAGCTTGGGCGCCTCAGCCAGATAGGGTCCATCAGGCAGGTGATCCAGTACCTGATCTATGATCCTGGTGCTTTGCCGCATCTCTTCCATGCGCACAAGGTATCGGCTATAAACATCCCCTTCCTGAAATACCGGAATCTCGAAATCAAAATCTTCATAGCTGGAATAAGGGTTTGTCTTTCTCACATCCAGAGCCAATCCCGAGCCTCGTGCCATGGGTCCGCTGGCTCCCATGGCAATGGCCTCCTGCTTGGACAAAACGCCCACCCCCACGGCCCTCTCCTTCCAGATGGGATTGTCCGTAAGGAGGGTTTCATATTCCTCAACCCGTTTTGGAAAATGGCTGGTGAACTGCCTCACCTTCTCCACGAAGCCCTCCGGGAGATCAGCCGCAACCCCTCCGATTCTGAAATAGGTCTGTGTGAGTCTCCCCCCGCAGCACATCTCCAGGAGGTTCATTATTTCCTCCCGCTCACGAAGGGCATAAAAGATAGGAGTCATGGCCCCCAGATCGTGTGCGTGGGTGCCCAGCCAGAAAAGATGGCTGAAGATCCTGTTGAGCTCTCCTATAAGGACCCTTATATATTGAGCCCTGCGGGGTACCTCCAGCCCCAGGAGCTTTTCCACCGCCAGGCAGTAAGCGAAGTTGTTGTAAGAGGCTGCCATGTAATCCAGACGGTCCGTGACAGGTATGAACTGGTGGTAGGTCTTGGACTCCGCCAGTTTTTCCACCCCGCGGTGCAGAAATCCTAGATCGGGCTTCAGATCAACCACCCTCTCCCCGTCCAGCTCCACGATCACCCTCAGAACCCCGTGGGTGCTGGGATGATGAGGACCCACATTCAACATCAAGGTCTCTGTTCGTGACTCTTCCATCGCACTCCTCTCACCTGCCTGCCGGTTCAGGATATGCTTTCGGGCCCCCGCAGAGGATAGTCCTTGCGAAGGGGATGTCCCACCCAGTCCGCCGGAAGCAGGATCCTGCGAAGGTCCGGATGGCCCTGAAAATTTATTCCCATGAGGTCGAAGGTCTCTCTTTCATGCCAGTCGGCCGTGGGCCAGATGGACGTCACAGAGGGCACCGTTGCATCCTGGGAACTCACTCTCGTCTTGAGCCTGAACCTGCTGTGAGTCTTTGTGGAATAGAGCTGATACACCACCTCGAAGCGAGGCTCTCTGGGGAAATAATCCACGCCACAAACAAAAGAGAGAAAGTCGAAGTTCAAATCTGGGTCGTCCCTCAAAAATTCGCAGACCTTCAGCAAATCCTCCCTGGGAACAACCACCCAGCTTTGACCACGAAACTCCCCAACCTCCTTTACGGCTTCGGGAAATTTCTCTTGGAGCTTCTCCACTGCTTTTGGCTCCTCGCTCATGGCTCACCCCCGAAGGCTCGCCCCGCGGGCGATGCCCTTCTGCACCATGTCATGCAAACGCAATATCCCATGCAACAGGGCTTCAGGCCGAGGTGGACAGCCCGGGATGTAAACGTCCACTGGCAGGTAGCGATCTATGCCTTGAACCACAGCGTAAGTATCGAACACTCCACCCGTGGAGGCGCAAGCCCCCATGGCAATGACCCACTTGGGATCAGCCATCTGTTCATAAAGCCTTAAGACAGCGGGGAGCATCTTCTTGCTCACGGTCCCTGCCACGATCATCAGATCCGCCTGCCTTGGCGAGGGCCTGAATACCTCCATCCCGAAGCGAGCTATGTCGAAACGGCTTCCACCTGCTGTGGCTATCATTTCCAAAGCGCAACAGGCAAGCCCGAAGCCCAATGGCCACATGGAAGACTTGCGGCCCCAATTGACCAACCACTCCAACTGCGTGAGGATGACCGACCCCTGCCCCTCGCCCTTTACTCCCATTCCAGTGCCCCTTTCCTCCAGACATAAAAGAGCCCCAGCAAAAGCACGGCAATAAAGATGACCATCTCAATGAGGCCGAAAAGCCTTAAATCCTCGAAGATCACTGCCCACGGGTACAGGAACACAGCCTCTATGTCGAAGATGATGAAAAGCATTGCTATTACGAAAAACTTGACCGAGAAACGCCTCCTGGCACTCCCAATAGGGTCCATGCCGCATTCATAAGGCATGAGCTTCTGGGAGGTGGGTCTTCGCTTTGCGAGATATGTGGAAAGCAAGATGATTAGGGCCGCCACGGCCACATTTACAACCAAAAAAAGAAAAATGGGTAAATATTGCGAGGGCATTGCCTTCCGCCTCCTTTAGCACCCGGCGCGGCCCCCATCCGTGAGTAGAACTCACAAAAAGAGGTCCATGGGCCTCATCACCCATGGACCCCCCTCTGCTACATCCTCCGCCGCACCGACAGTACCTTTCGCATTCGCCTGCAGAGACCACGGAAAAATTTCCGAGGAACTTTAATCCACTCTGCCTCTGTCTGTCAAGGGTAAAAAGCTCTCGCCCAAAGGTACCTTTCGTGGCCCATGGTAATGCCAGGGCAAAACCTCTTTCAGCTCTTTTTTGCCCGGCCCGGCTCCCCTAGTAGTCCAGCCCTTCCATCACTCCAGGGGAGGTTCCAGGCCCAAGCCCCTGCGGTCTGAGACCACCTCCACAATGGCCCTTCTAAGCTCTCTTTTCCCTTCTCCTGTGAGGGATGAAAACCCCAGGATTAACTCTGGGGAAATGTTCATGCTCCGGGCAATCTCCTTGAGTCTTGTTGCTGCCTGCCCCCTGGAGAGCTTATCCAATTTTGTGGCCACAAACAAAAAAGGGATCCCTTGGGCCTCCAGCCAACCCTTGAGTTGTAAATCCATTTCAGCCGGTGTCCTTCTTACATCCAACAGGCAGACCACGAGCCTCAGTTCTTTTCTTTGCATCAGGTAGGTTTCCACCATGGGTCTCCATGTCTTTCTTACGGACTCCGGCACCCTGGCGTATCCGTACCCAGGCAGATCCACCAGAACGAAGAGCCTGTCCACCTGGTAGAAGTGAATCAGTCTGGTCTTGCCTGGGACCTGACTGGTTTTGGCCATTCCCTTTCTGCCCACCATGGCATTGATCAAGGAGGATTTACCCACATTGGATCGGCCCGCAAAGGCCACCTCCGGAAGTCCCGTGCGAGGATATTGGGTAGGTTTGGAGGCTACAGCTATCAATCCCACCTGCCTGGCCCAGACCAAGGAACCATTCCCCGTTGATTTTCAATTTCGTCTTTGCCTGAGGTACCTGCCCAGCCTTGCCATCCCTTCCTGGATGCGCTCCAAAGATGCGGCATAGGAGAATCGCAAATACCCCTCAGCATTGCTTCCAAAATCTATGCCAGGGGCTACCCCTACCCTGGCCTTCTCCAGAATGTCAAAGGCCAGTTCGTATGAATTCTGGGAAAAGGCCTTGGCATTGGCCAACACATAGAAGGCTCCCGTAGGTTCCACCTGGATACCGAAGCCCAGTTCCTTAAGCTTGGGGATGAGATATTGACGTCTTTCATCATAGATCAGCCTCATGCGCTCCACATCCCGCTGAGCCTTCCTGAGGGCAGCTATGGCCGCCCACTGGCCAAAATCATTGGCCGAGATGAAGAAATTCTGGTGGATCTTCTGTATGGGCCTCACTAGTTCCCAGGGCAGGATGAGATATCCTAACCTCCAGCCCGTCATGGCATAGAGCTTGGAAAAGCCATTGAGTACTATGGCCCGATCCGTGAACTCCAGTATGGAATGCTCCCTACCACCATACACCAGGCCATGATAGATCTCATCCGAGATCACGGTGGGGCCCATCTGTCCTATGGCTTCCAGACGATCCGGGTCCAGAAGGTTCCCGGTGGGGTTGGATGGCGAGTTGACCAAGATGGCTTTTGTCCTTGGGGTCATGGCACGCATGATCTTCTGGGGATCCAACTGGAAACCGTCCTGCTCCTCTACTGCCACAAAAACGGGCCTGCCCCCCAGAAACCTAATGAAATGCGGGTAACAGGCATAATGGGGATTGGAAAGCAGCACCTCATCCCCGGGCTCCAGAAGCGATGCAAAGGCCAAAAGCAGTGCGGGTGAGGTACCCGCCGTGACCACCACCCTGTCAGGGTCCACTTGTACTTGGTAGCGCTCCTTGTAATATTCACTTATGGCCTCCCTCAGCTCGTAAAGACCTTGAGAGTGAGTGTAATGGGTCTTCCCAGCACGCATGGCCTCTACTGCTGCATCCACTATGCATGAGGGGGTGTCAAAATCCGGCTCCCCCACCTCCAGGTGCACCACATCCAAACCTTGCCTTTCCATTGCTTTTGCACGTTCCAGGACATCCATTACTATAAAGGGAGGAATTTCCAAGGCTCGAGATGAAATCATTGTTTTTGCCCTCAATGGGATTTCAAACCGCCAACATTGGCTCATGGCGGACAGTGCCTGTCACTTCCTTGCTGCCAGAGGCTGCTCTGGCCATCATGAATAAGACATTAGAGCTCTTCACTGTTTTGCTGCCAAAAGAAGATTCAAGAGACATGACTCCAAGAGATCCCTAGGGCTTGGAACTCTGGTGCCGCATTTTGGCTTTTGAGCCCATCATGCTCCTCAAAACCTTAAACCCATTCAAAGAAAAGCATGTGATTTCCTTGCAAGCCACGAAGCATCCTAATATAATTCCCACCGCTGTTCAAGTTTTGGGCAAAGGGGTTAAGAACCTGGCGGAATTTAAGCCCCAAGGGATCCAGGAGCCTCCGTAGGATGTTTCGTGCAGGTGAAAGACGGGTGCTGGTAGTGGACGACGATCCAGGGGTCTTGAGCCTGCTTAGGCACACCATGGAGACCGTGGGTTACGAGGTTCATACTGCTCCCAACGGGAAAGAAGCTTTAAGGCTTTGGCTTGAGAACTATTATGCCATGGTGATAACGGATCTGGTCCTGGCTGCATCAGAAGGCGTAGATCTTGTGCGCAGGATAAGGGAAGTGGACCAAAGGGTGCCCATCTTGGCGATCACAGGCTTCGGCCAGGAGGTGGCCCAAGAGGCCTTGGACGCCGGAGCGGATCATGTGCTCAGAAAGCCCTTTCATCTCTTCGAGGTCAGGGAACTGATGAGACGCCTCATGGATTGAGCCCGGCCGGAGGATCCCATGGCCGATCCTTCATCTTCGCAGTCCATCCTGAAACCTTCCTGGCGGGTATTGGCCGTATCTCGGGAAAGAGGCCTCCTGGAAGGATTGAGCCGGGTCTTGCCTCAAAAGGGTTTTCACTTATATACCTGCACAGAGCCCTTGGAAGCCCAAACCATACTTCAAGAAGAGGATCCCAACCTTCTGTTGGCAGCCCCTGGAGCCTCCCAGAAATATCAGGAGTCTTTTTTTCGGCTTTTTTCAGGCCTTGACAAGGACATCCCGGTCATCCTCCTGGTAAACAACACAGAAGAAGCTCGTCCCTTTGAGGTTTTCTTGGATTCAGCCCGCTGGAGCCTGGTGGTGGGTGGCCAGGCCCATGAAAACCTTGCCACCCTCATGGACAAGATACTCGAAAGAGAGCGCCTCAAAAGAGAACTGGATTATCTCAGGCACAGGGAACCCCATATATACGACTTTAAGAGGATGGTGCTTCACAGCCCCAGGATGATAGCCGTTATGTCACTGGTGCGAAAGATAGCCTCCAGCGATGCCACGGTATTGATCCAGGGTGAGACCGGAACAGGCAAGGAACTGGTGGCAGCGGCTATTCACTTCAACAGCCCCAGGCGCATGATGCCTTTTCTGGCAGTCAACTGTGCCTCCCTTCATGAAGAACTCCTGGAAAGTGAGCTTTTCGGCCACGAGCGGGGAGCTTTCACCGGAGCCGAAAGGCAACGCATAGGTCGTTTTGAACAGGCCCACGGCGGCACCCTTTTCTTGGACGAGGTAGGGGACATGAGTCCCAGATTGCAGGCCAAGGTGCTCAGGGTCCTGCAGGAAAAGAGTTTTGAGAGGCTAGGAGGCAACAGAACCATTCAGGTGGACGTCAGAATTGTGGCGGCCACCAACAAGGATCTCAGGGAAGCCTTGCAGCAGGGCACATTTCGCAAGGACTTGTATTACAGATTGAGCGTGGTCCCCATACAGCTTCCCCCTCTTAGGGAAAGGGTGGAAGACATTCTTCCCCTGGCCCGCTTCTTCGTGCGCAAGTACGGGCAACCCCAGGGCAACTCCCCCAAAGACATCCACCCAGAGGCCCAAAAGGCGCTCATGAAGTACCCGTGGCCTGGTAATGTCAGGGAACTGGAAAACGTTATTGAAAGAGCAATGGTGGTTGCCAGAGGCCCTTTGATCCAGCTGCCTGATCTGATGCTTCCAGAGACCTTGCCCGCATCATCTTCTCGCATTCATCTACCCCCAGAGGGTGTTCGATTGGAAGATGTGGAGAAAAGCTTGATAATCCAGGCCCTGGAAAGAAGCCGGGGGGTTCAAAGGAAGGCTGCAAAACTCCTGGGTATCTCACCCAGGGCGCTTCACTACAAGTTAAAGAAACACGGCATCCGCTCCTCTAGATCCTCGAATGCAACCAATGGATCTTGATCTGAGGCCTGGGTGGGCTTGGGCACGACGCGAAGTGAACAAACCATTGTTGTAGATGTGCCAAGACTCTGGCTGGCCTGGCACGTGATTCAGCCTCCAGGAATTGATTGGGGAGGTGGCACCGCCTGATTTACCAGTAGGCAACAAGGCTAAGATCCGGGAAAAGATAGGCCCCAAGGGTGCTCTGTTCCAGACAATGATCCACCTTGTAGATTCCTACCATGGGAGCATCCCAGGATTTTCCTGGTCTTGAGGATTGACATGGATTGATGCCATAGCTAAAATCAGGTAGCTTAAATCAAGCAACCGGCGTTCAAAGACGCATCCACCGGGAAGCAGGATGGCCAAATCATAATCAAGTCTTCTTGCTTTCCAAATCTTTCTCCGGTCGGCAAGCTGATCGAGCCTGATTTCTATTCCAGGAGCAGTTTTGCAGGCAGCCTCGTAAACGGGTCTGTGCATTCTCTGTGTTACAGGAGGAAAAGCCTCAAGTGTTGAAACCCAACCGAAGAAGACAGAGTGCCTCTGAAATCTACCGAGTGGCCCACCGATTGCTGAGGGAAGGCAAAGCGCACCAGGCAATCAAACATCTTCAGGAAGGCATTTCCCGGTTTCCCCACCAGGTTTTGCTCTTGAGGAGTCTGGCCGAAGCTCACAGACAATCAGGCAATTTCGGGGAGGCCATATCCAATTACGAGAAGGTCCTGGAATTGGAGCCAAGAGACGAGATCTCCCTAAACGGGATAGGCAATTGTTATCTGAAGATGAAGCGTTTCGAGGATGCCCTGTCCTATTTCCAGCGCATCCTGGAGGGTAACCCCGACAATGTTTACGCCCTGGCAGGTGCCGGTGATGCCCACCTGGGCCTGGGCCATGCAGAGAAGGCCATCGAGGCGTGGGAAGAACTTCTAAAGAGATCTCCAGACAATGTGTTCATACTTAACAAGATAGCGGACCATTATAGAAGGCAGGGCTGTTATGAGCTGGCCGCGAGTTACTATGAGCGGGTCCTGCAGGTGGATGAAAAGAATCCCTATGCTCTGGTTGGGCTGGGCAGTTGCCATGCAGCCCGTTCGGATCTCAACAGCGCTTTGGAAATCTGGAAAACTGCCCTAAATCATAACTCCAACAATGTTCTTTTGCTGTCTCGCATAGCAGACGGGTATAGACGTATGGGTCAGTGGGAAGAGGCCATAGAATACTTCAAAAGGGTTCTCTTGCTGGACAAGAGAAACGGGGCCTGCCTTGCCGGACTGGTAGAGGCTTATTGGGAGACCCGACAGACCCAGGAGGCCATGGAAACCTTAAGAAAGCTCCTGGAAGTGGATCCGGGAAATGTGAAAGCTCTTAAGTGCTTGGGGGAGATTCTGGAGAGTCAGGAGCAATGGTCTGAGGCCCTGAGCTGTTATGAGAAGGTCTTGGAATACTCCAAAGGGGATCCAGAAGCCCTTTTGGGCAAGCACAGAGTGTTGAGCCGATGGGCAGATGGCAAGGAGGATCTCGAGGCTGTTGAGAAAGCCATTGAAGAGTTGGATCCCTCTTTGTTGGCCCGGGAATCGGCCTTTGCACCAAAATCTCCTTGTGCTGAGGAACTGTGGAGCCCCCCTAGCTTACAAAATGCAAGCCAAGGTTCCAGGGAAAGCATGCCAAGGGAAGCAGGCCCCAGGAAAGGCCGTTCCCCACGCAAAGTTGCATCACGCACACAGTGAACCAATATTGACTGCCCTATGGGATCTATCTTCTTTAGTTACCGATTGTGCGCTCTGATGCCAGCAAAACCCAAGAGCCTTGGTACAACCAAATGCTTCTTACCCCCAAAATTGAGCAGGCTCATTGGCCAGTTGATCTTCAAGCCTCTGGATTTAGAGGAGCTACCCTGATAGGCCTTTTCATGGTCAAGGTTGGAGCCCACAATATCTAAAGGTTACCTTTCACCAAGGCCTGTGCCACAAGAATGGAGGTAGGAGTCTGGCCGGGAGGAATGACTTGAGCTCAGGCCACGGCTCCTGTCTTGGCGGAGTCTTTTTGGGCTCTGGGCACATGTGGGGCCACTTCCCGCAGGGCCATCTCCAGTTGCTCCATGTGAAATGGCTTGCTCAAGACCAAACGCACCAGCTTTCTCTCCAAGGCTCTTCGCGCAGGGGCAGTGTCCCAGGAGCCTGTCATAAGAATGATCCTGGCCTGAGGATCCATGGCCATCATTTCCTCGACTGCAGCAAGGCCGCCTTTGCCGGGCATCTCCATATCCATCAACACCACGTCAGGAGGGCTTGCCCTGTATGAACGCAGGGCTTCTTCTCCTTCCGAAGCCAGCTGCACCTTGCATCCCCAGTGCTGAAGGCGCCCCTTGAGCAGATCCCTGACGCCTTGCTCATCGTCCACTACCATGACAGATATCCCTTCCAATGGCCGGTGGCTCTCCAACACCTCCTCTTGGGGCTGTGCAAAGCTCTCCAGGGCCTTGGTTTCAGCCTCCTGCCGGGCCAGCTCCTCATCCAGGAGCCTGCGTATTTCCGAAAGGCTGTAGCCATATGCTGTGAGGATCTTCCTCTGGGTGCTCAGGCGACATGGGAAACCCCGCTCCACCCGGTCCACTGTGAGCACCGAAATACCGGCCTTCCTGGCAAGCTCCGTCTTGGTCCACATCTGGGCCTCCCGGAGCCTCTGAAACAGATTTTTATGGGAACCAGACATCTCTCTCCTCAAGCAGCTCACACCCGCTCATGCCCCAAGATGGTAAGCCCCCCTTTTAACGGCATCTTGAATATCCCAAAAGCTTTTGCTTGTCAATTCATTCTTTCCTCAATCTGACCACTCCAGGAAATCCTTGTACAAAACCTCCAGTCGAGGTGCCCCTAACCCAAGGGAACTCAAGACTTCTTCCAGCCCAAAACTTTCCCCCGGTGCCCAAAGCCGTCGAAGAAACTCCCCTGCATCCCTGGAAACAAACCAGCGGGGGCCGAACTGCTCCTTGATATATCCCCTCAAGAGCACCTCTCCGGCCCATGCTCTTAAGTAGTCTGCCGAGTACAGCTCTTCCTCCAGGTCCAAAAGAGCCTCACAGGGCTCGTGCCTCATGGCAGTTGCCCAATCCAGCCACTTGGGGTAGCACTCCCAATCCTTCCAAACAGCCTTGTCCAGGAATTCTTTTTGGAACAGGAGCTTCCCAGCATATCTTCTCATCACGTAAAGACCCTTTCTCCGCCTTTCAATGCATATGGCTTCGGCCTCCTTGTCCGAAAGCCCCAGTTGGAAAGACAGGAACTGAGGATCACGCACCAGGGCCTCCATCAAGAATCCGAAACATTCTGTGAGGGCATAGGAGCGGGGAAGGTGGCGATAGGGATAGGCCAGTTTGGGATCAGCATGGCAAAGCTGAAGAGCATGGCCCAGCTCGTGCAAGCCAGCCTCCAGATCCCCAAGCCCTCCCAGGGGCTTCAAGGTGATGTATATCTCATCGGGCACACTCACAGGCACACACCTGGACAAGACCGCTTTCCCTTTCCTGGGCTCCGCATCCAGGTGAATTCTGGAGCCCATAACACCCTCAAAGCCAAGCCCATCCAATAGATTTTTGAAAGCCTTGACAATACCGGTTCCTGCTGAGGGAAGCACAACTCCGTCTGACTGCATCAATCTGAGCATGTGGAGATGGCTCACACCCCTGGGCTCTCTGCCAAGGCTGGACTCAACCCATGGAAGGACTCCTCGCAGGTAGCTTTCCTTGGTGATTTCCAAGAACTCCAGGCACTCTGCAACCAGGGCCTCAAGATCCAATCCTTTTTTTTCCTGGAAGAACTCCAGATACCCACTGTATCCAAAATCCTCCTGAAGGATGTTGCAAAGACCCTCCCATATCTTGGCCTTCATCAAAGATGCCTTTTGGAAAAGAGGGCGGGCTGCCTCCAAGATCGCCTCCCTCTCAAAGAAATCCTCCTGGCTCATCAACCATCCTTCCATCTCAGCCAATGAAACGGCCTGGTCCCCCACCTGGACCCTTGCTTCCACCATGAACTGCGCCAGGGCCTGGTCTCTCAACAACAGGTCCATTCTGGAGAATTGCCCCACACAGGCGAAATAGGTCCTCATGGCTCTCTCTCTTGTATCTGGGTCGCACTGCCCTTGAGCAAAGTTCTTGAGCCATACAATAGAGTCCAGGTCTGTGGCCACCGGATGGGAGGCGTAGATGGCCCCGGTCTGCTGCTGTTCCTTGATCCCCTGTTTGATCTGCAAACACTGTCTGGAAAGCTCTTTCAGGAGATCTTCCAGATCATATTGAATAGCCCTGAAGTAGCCGTTATCCATGGCTGGCATCACTCATGGGTGGTTCTTTCAATGCCTGTTAGCAAAGGGGTCATAGGCCTTCTTCTTCATAAACGTTGGCAATACAACACAGGAAGGTGGCTGGCTCCGAAGAGCTCAGGTTCCTCATGCTGTGGGGTTCCATGCTGGGGATATAGACCAAGTCGTGAGGCCCCAGTATCTTTTCTTCCAGGATCCTGTCGGTTTGGGGATCATGGCAGGCGCAACTCAGAGTGCCGCTCAAGATGTACATGGTTTGATGATAAAAGTGATTGTGAATAGGTATTTCTCCACTAGGCCCTATGGTAAAGAACCTAAGGCCGTACTCCGGAGCCCCCTCTGGACCGGCCTGCGAAAGCCACCGGATCCAGACCTCTTTTACCGGAAGACTCTTTCCCTTGTAAGGAAAGCTCTCGATCTTTTGGTCGAGTCTGTCTTTGACATTCAAGACATTCATGGATGTGAACCTCCCCTGTTGGCTGGGCCCATGGTGGGGCCTCTCTTTGCTAGATTATATCGGATTAACCTCGAAAAAAAAGAAGGGGCCTCTTGAAAACTCCTTTTTTAAGGATAGATTGGCAGCAGAAAACATTGGGTTCAAAAACTAGTTAACCCAAGGAGGAAGGCCATGGTTATGGAAAAACACACCCTTCACCAGAGATTGCAGGAGTACTGCAATTGCTATTCGGGATCAGATCCCAAGGCAGAACTCTCCCTTCTCAGTGCAGCCGGTGTCTCTTCTGACATGACGGGGGATTCCGAGGAGGTGGCCATAAAGCTGCTCGGGCTCATGATACTTTATGGACTGCGGGAAAGTGCAAGCAGTGTGGAACTTTGGCGAGACCCCTCTGAGAAGACTCACATAGAGGTTAAGGCCACGGGAAAATATCGACTTGCTGCCCCTGGGGCAAAGTTGGTGGAAAAGGCCTTCAAAGTCATGAGGGCAGTGACTCACTTGGAAGGTGATAATACGTCTGCTTCGCTGGCCTTGGGGCTTGGCATGGACAGCCTTTCTTTGGGAGTGGAGTTCCAGAAATGGGAAAATTGGGACATTCTACGCATCTCCATGCCCAAAGTGTGAGCACGGCCAGGCTCTATGGTGAAGTGTTCAGGAGGCTTTTCTTAGAAGCTACTTTTACTGGTTGAGCACCTCGGAAATGCTCATGTGGTGGATCTTTCCCTGGTCCATGAATGTGAAGATCCCCTGGTCATGGGAAAGATTGTGTGCACCTTCCAGGGATTTTGAGCTTTGAAATTTTTTTAGGGCCAGCACAGCCATTCCTCTGGTTGAAGAATCAGCTGAAGCCAGAAAAGCCTTTATGGAGTCTAGCACATCTGGTTTCCCCAACTCATCCTGATAAAGTTCTCCAAGCCTAAAGACCCCCCAAAGAAACCCTCGGGCTATGCCTTCAGGCATGCGCATCAAATCATCGGTTTTCAGGAAGGAGACGAAGATGGGCAGAAACTCCTGTGCCAGGCCCTTCTCCCTGGCCAAGATCTCTGCCAGGGCTTCCGGGGCTCCCCAGCCTATGCTTCCCGACTCCTCATTGAGGCTCCAAAGCAGGCGACGAATCACATCCCTTGCAGACTCCTTGTCCTCTCTCATCAACTTGGAGACCAGAAACCCCACAGCCTCCACAGCCCTCCATCTGAGCATGGGCTCAGGGTTTGAAAGGGCTGCAACGGCCTGGCTGACCAGCCCCCTGGAGGCGTCCTTTTCCAGGTTCTCCAGGGAAGATGGCCAGTCCTGGGATTTCAAGGCCTCCAACAACCTCTTTCTGGTAGAACCACTCACATTCTCTCCAGCACCAGCCGGCCCATCTTGCGACCCAGCTCCACGCACTCTTGCAAGCATTTTTCATCGGGCACGTATTGCACCTTTACCGAAGGCAGGGCAATCTCCACCTTCATATCTTGAAGAGCCTGTTCCACCATTCGCACACCTTCGCCGCTCCAACCATAGGACCCAAAGGCTGCTCCCATCTTGTTCTGGGGTTTCAGCCCTCGCATATAGTGAAGAAGGTCTGCCATCCTGGGAAGCATTCCATTGTTCAGAGTGGAGGAGCCGAAGATCAAGGCCGAGGCATCCAGAACCTGTGTCATCACATCGCTTCTGTGGGTAAAACGCAGGTCCATGACCTGCACGCTGAGCCCTTCCTGGATGAGCCCATCTGCAACGGCCCTGCCCATGGAAGCTGTGCTCTCCCACATGGTGTCGAAAACCACCAGGGCCTTGCGTGCCTTGTCTTGACGGCTCCAGGCATCATAGGCCCCCAGGATTGCCCCAGGGTCTTTGCGCCATATTATGCCGTGGTCTGGGGCTATGATATCCACTGGCAGGCCCATCTCCCTCACTCCGCCCAAGAGCTTCTGGACCAAGGGCGAGTAAAGCAAGAGAATGTTGGCATAGTACTTGGCCGCATGCTCCATGAGCTCGGCTCCGGGCACCTGGTCATCAAAACGCTCGCTTGTGGCCCAGTGCTGGCCGAAGGCGTCGCTGGATATCAGAAGAGCATCTTCTTGCAGATATGAGAACATGCTGTCCGGCCAATGGAGCATCCGGGTCTCTATGAACTTGACTGTTCGCCTGCCCAGGCTTATCTCATGGCCTGTCTCCACCACCTCAAAGGGCCAGTCCGGCCTGTGGTAGTGTTGCAAGAGAGCCTGTTTGCCCCTGGAGGAGCAAAAAAGCTTCTTGGGACGGCATATCTCCATGATCTCGGGAAGAGAGCTGGAGTGGTCCATCTCCGCATGATTGACCACCACGTAATCTATTTTCTTGGGATCTATGATCACAGAGATCTTTCTTAACAAATCATCTTTGAACCCCCTCTTCACGGTGTCAAAGAGAGTCACCTTCTCGTCCAAGACCAAAAAGGCATTGTAAGTTGTGCCCTTGGGTGTTGAGTAACCATGAAAATCCCTGAGATTCCAGTCTATTGCACCCACCCAATATATGTCCTTCTTAAGCTCTATCTCACCCATTTTCACCCCCAGCGATTCAGAATCTATCATTGAATTCAACCTGTTGGACCGTGTTTGCCCCATGGAAAATCATCAAGCCCCCAAATTCTCACCAGCCACTGTGCAAAAACCGGCTCCCAGGTCTTTACAGACGATTCTAGCCCACCTTGCCTTGGCCAGAAAGTGATCCTGGCTTTGCGGGCCCATGATGGAGCGGCCCACACTTGCTGATGGGTTTTCCTTTTCTGGATACAGCACCTTGAAAAGCCCTTTGATTTAGTTTTCTTCCCAAAGCTAGCATGGATCATGGCCCTTTGGATATCTTTATACACCCTGGTGGTAATTTCCCGTGAAACTCCATCTTTTTCAGACCCTCAGGGGGCTTTTGCGCAAGGCTGCCTCTAGTTCCCGGGGGTTGGACAGGGGCTCCCTACAGGAGTTCCCCTCACAGAGATAGGCCCTGGCACCTGAAGCTCCCGGCTCCATGGAAAGCACGTAAGGAGCCAGGTGAGCAAGTCTCTTGCCTTTTTCGCCCTTATCTTTCAGAAGCAAGACACGTCTAGGATTAAAGCCCTTTCTTAGCTCTTTGAGCATCTCTGATGAGGAGGCCTGATCCAGGTCTCCTGCTATTACCACCTCCTGGGTGGGTCCCAGGAGGAAGTCCAAAGCCAAGAGTATGTGGGTATGGGCCACAGGGACCCGAGTCAAGGACCCTGAGAAAGCCCGTAGGGTTGCCCAGGCCTTCTCTTCCAGCTCTGGCTTTCCCAACATCCTGCCCAGGCGAGCCAGGTTCATTGCAGCCATGGAATTTCCCGAAGGAATGGCTCCGTCATAGGCCTCTTTGGGCCTGGAGATGAGTCGCTCGGCTTCTTTGGATGTGAAGAAAAACCCCCCTTTCTTCTCATCCCAGAACAGATCCAGCATTATCCCCGTCATTTCCAATGCCTTCTCTAGCCAATGCACTTCAAAGGTTGCCTCATAGAGCTCCAGGGCCCCCCAAACCATGGCAGCGTAATCCTCCAGGCAGCCTTCCTGGGCAGCTTCCCCCTGTCTCCAACGGCGAAAAAGCAATCCTCTGTTGTCTCTCATGGCCCCCAGCACGAAGCTTGCCGCTGCAGCCGCTGCCCCGGCATAGGATGGCTCATCCAGAACCCAGGAAGCCCTGGCCAAAGCTGCCACCATCAAGCCATTCCAGCCCGAGAGGATCTTGTCATCTTTGAAAGGCCTTGGCCTTCGGCTTCGGGCTTCCAGCAGAAGCAGCCTGCCCCTTTCCATCAGGTCTTCCAGCTGTTCCAAGCTCATGCCTTGTCTTGAGGCAAACACTTCTGGCTCCATGGGCATGTGGGCAATGCTGGCGCCCTCCTCGAAGTTCCCCTCGTGGGTGATACCATAGAGCTGACACATCAAATCTCCCAATTCCTCGCCCAGGACGGCTCGAACCTCGTCCGGCCTCCATGTATAGAAGGCCCCCTCTTTGCCCTGGGTGTCTGCATCCTCGGCACAGTGAAAACCGCCTTGGCTTTCCCTGAGATTCTCCAGGACGTATTGGGCTATTTCCCTTGCCACTCGGGCAAACATGGACTCCTGGGTAACCTGGTAAAGCTCACAGTAAGCCATAAGCAGCAGGGCCTGATCGTAGAGCATTTTTTCGAAATGGGGCACAAGCCATCTCTCGTCCACAGAGTAACGGTGAAATCCAAAACCCACCTGATCGAATATGCCTCCCCAGCGCATGTTCTTGAGGGTGTGCCTTACCATTTCCAGAGCCGAGCTTTGGCCGCCTCTGGCATGCCATCTAAGGAGAAAATAAAGCTGGTGGGGAGTTGGGAATTTTGGTGCCTGGCCGAATCCACCGAAACGGGTGTCGTATGTTCTGGACAAGCCCTCATACGCCCTGCGCAGCAACTTGATGTCCAGGGTGTCAGCAGCAGTGTGTTCGGAGGCCTGGTGAAGTTGATTCAGTGTTTGTGCCACCTCTGAAGCGGCCTTGAGAACCTTTGATTTGTCTGTTTGCCAGAGGGCGGCTATATGGAGAAGCAGCTCCCCGAAACCCGGCAGACCCATTTTGCTAACCTTGGGAAAATATGTGCCTGCGAAGAAAGGCTTCCCATCAGGGGTCAAAAAAACAGATAAAGGCCATCCCCCCTGGCCCGTGAGTGCCTGGCAGGCGGTCATATAGACTTGGTCCACGTCGGGTCTCTCCTCACGGTCCACCTTCACGGGCACGAAAAACTGATTGAGCAACCTGGCTATGGCTAGGTCCTCAAAACACTCGTGAGCCATCACATGACACCAATGGCAGGTTGCATACCCCACCGAAAGGAAAATGGGCTTCTCTTCGGCCCTGGCCTTGGCAAAGGCATCTTCCCCCCAAGGGTACCAATCCACTGGATTGTGGGCGTGCTGAAGCAAGTAAGGGCTTTTTTCCCTGGAAAGTCGATTCATGGGACCTTCTGGCTTCTGGGCCATGGGAGCCTCCAACGGGAACAGGACAGGCTGAGCCTTCCGGTTCTGGACTCGACACCTCTTTTACAGTCTACCCGGTATGAGGGCTGCTGTCTCGTGTCTGGATAGGTTAAAAAAAGCAGAGCGACCCTTGGTGGAAGGCCCTGGGGGAGGGATCCCCCAGGGCCCGTCTCACAGGTTTATCCCACCGGTTTGAAGAACTTCTTCCCTATACCGCAGAGGGGACATTTCCAGTCCTCTGGTAGGTCCTGAAATGGAGTGCCTGGAGGGATCTTGCCCTTCTTGTCACCCCTTTTGGGATCGTAAATATATCCACACGTGGCCCCTGGACACTGGTATTTTTGCTCTGGGTTCAAGCTCTTACCTCCTGGGTGGAAGCGCTGCCCATGGAAGGCATGGTGAAAATCCTGGTTCCCAATTCCCTGTCCAGCTGATAAAGGCTCGCAGGATGTTCTCCTGCCAGCTTCAGCTTCTGGATCACCTCTGTAGCCGAGGACTCCTCCTCCACCTGTTCAGTCACAAACCACTGGAGAAATATCTCCGTGGCATGGTCATGTTGTTCCCTGGCCAAGTCCACCAGCGAGTTTATCCTGGCTGTCACATTCTGCTCGTGTTTCAAGGCATCCTGGAAGGCAGCCAGAGGAGAGTCCCAATCCCATGGTGGGGCTTCCAAGGCACCCAGCCGAGCCCTGCCACCCCTTTCATTCAAGAAGGAAAAGAACTTGCTTGCATGGGTAAGTTCCTCCATGGCCTGCACCTTCATCCAGTGGGCAAACCCTCCCAGGCCCAGAGCCTGGAAGTAGCTTGCCATGCCCAGGTAAAGGTAGGCGGAGAAAAATTCCCATCTTAGCTGCTCATTGAGGGCTTCTTCCACTTTTTCGCTTAACATGCCATCATCCCTTCCACAAGCCGTGCAGATTGCAATATTCCCTGGCCACAGCATCAGGAGCCTTGATCTGGAAAAATGCCTCGGGCAGCTCCCCGGGCTTCAAGAACTGCCTGTAAGCCTTGTCCCCCACCAAGAGCTCCACCCACTCTATGAAGTGCTTTTCCTCCATGGGATGGGCAATGCTGCCCACCCTCACCTTGATCCCGTCCTGGGTATGCTCCACCACAGGCACGTGCTTTTCCAAAGACGCATCCACGGTGTTTTCCTGGCAAAGCTTCATGGGCTGGCCACAGCAAACAAGTTGCCCCACGCCCCCATGGAGCACCTCCACCATGTTGCCGCAGACCTCACATTTATAAACCTGTAGTTTTTCCGCCATGGTAACCTCCTTTCTTTGCTTGGGCTTTTATCTCTTGGTGTTTGAGCTTTTCAGATCAAAGATCTGACCTCCTTTAGAACCTGCTGGTAATCAGGCTCCTGGGTTATTTCCTTGACCCACTGGGCGTATCTGAGTATTCCATCCCGATCCACAAGAAAAACAGCCCTGCTCAGAAGCCTCAATTCCTTTATGAGTGTTCCATAGGCCAGTCCGAAACTTGCCTCCCTGTGGTCTGAAAGGGTGCGCACCCTGTCCACACCGGCTGCAGCGCACCATCGTCTCTGAGCAAAGGGCAAGTCCATGCTCAAGGTCAGGATCTCCACATCAGGCCCCAGGGCCGCAGCCTCTTGATTGAACCTGCGGGTCTGAGTGTCGCACACCGGAGTGTCCAGTGAAGGCACGGAGCTGATGATTATTGTCTTGCCAGCCAAAGATCCAAGGCTCACTGGGGACAGGTTGTTGTCCAGGGCCTGGAAATCAGGAGCTTTCTCTCCTATTCTGGGTTCTTCACCCAGTAGGGTCAGCGGATTGCCCTGGAATGTCACGATGCCTGCTCTTTCCATCATGGATAGAAACCTCCTCATTTTATTTGGGCAGTTCTTGTGTCAGGCCTGGATTTCCCCTTGGGCCTCATCAGTAATTTTCCCCCAAGAGCTCATAGTAGGCTCTTGGATGTGCGCATGCCGGACATGTATCCGGGGCCTCCGTTCCCTCGTGCAGGTAGCCACAGTTCCTGCATCTCCAAACAACAGGCTGGCTTCTCTTGAACACCATGCCCTTTTCTATGTTGCGTGCTAGGTCGCGGTAACGTTTCTCATGCTGTTTTTCTGCCACAGAGACTGCCTCGAACACACTGGCTATGGCATCGAAGCCCTCTAGCCTGGCCACCTGAGCGAATCCTGGATATAGAGAGGTGTGTTCATAGTTTTCGCCTTGGGCCGCAGCCAAGAGATTCTCCAGGGTGTTGCCCACCTTGCCGGCCGGGAAGGAAGCGGAAACCTCAAGCTCCCCCCCTTGAAGGAAACTAAAGAATCGCTTGGCATGTTCCTTTTCCTGATCCGCAGTCTCCTGAAAAATCCAGGCTATCTGCTCATAGCCTTCTTTCTTAGCCTGGCTTGCAAAATAGGTGTACCTGTTCCTGGCTTGTGATTCCCCGGCAAAAGCCGAAAGCAGATTCTTCTCGGTTCTGGTCCCCTGTAGCTCCATGTGTACATCACCTCCTGCTTATCCTCAGAAATATGGCTGGCCTCATCCTTTTGTCCAGGAAGGCCTAAAGCCCTTGGAAAGCCTGTATCAGCATCTTTTGCAAGAGCTGCACAAAACCACTAGCTCCAGATTGTGCCCTATGACCTGGTGCCCTTGGATCTCTTGAGGAATGCGGGATGCTATTTCCCTGAGCTCCCAAGGGGCATCCATCACCCTAGCGCATCTGACACAGCGCATGTGGAAATGAGGAAACATGTTTCCATCGAAGCGCATCTTGGGGCCTGCTGTCTCCACCTTTCTTATGATTCCCGCACGGGACATGGTCTCTAGGTTTCTGTAAACCGTTGCCAAACTCACACGTGGCAGCTTTTTGCGAATCCTCTGGAAAATTTCCTCGGCCGTGGGATGGTCCTGAGAAGACCTAAGCTCATCCAGTATGACTTCCCTCTGGGGAGTCAGAATCATTTCCTTTGGCCGCCCCATACTAGCCTCGCGAATAGGAACTATTTGCATTTAAAGCCAAAGCCTTCATCCTGTCAAGACCCTTGAGTACCAAATCTGCAATTAAAATCTGTTATGCCCTGGAGAATTCTGCCCCGCTACAAGGGCCTGGTGGCCCTTTCCAGCCAGGCCGCCTCCTCGGGTTCCAGCTCTGGCCCCAGTGATAGCATTATCTGCTTATGATACTGGTCCACCCAGTCCCGTTCGCGGGCAGTGAGCATTTTGAGGTTTATGAGCTTTCTGTCAAAAGGTACCATGGTGATTGTCTTGAACCTCAGAAAGGGGCCATATTCACTGTCCAATTCCTCGGCCCTTTCCACCATCATCACGTTTTCCAGACGGATGCCAAATTCCCCTTGCTGGTAGTAGCCCGGCTCGTTTGTGACAAACATCCCTTCCTCCAAGGCCACCCCGGTGTCCTTGGGGGATATGGCCTGAGGGCCTTCGTGCACGTTGAGGTAACAACCGATCCCGTGGCCTGTGCCATGTCTGTAGTCCAGTCCAGAGTGCCAAAGGTAAGTCCGCGCCAGGGCATCCAGTTGCTTTCCCGTGGTCCCCTTAGGGAAATTGAGGCCGGCCAGCATGATGTGCCCTTTCAAGACCCTGGTAAACAGTTCCTTCTGGAGGGGGGTGGGTCTGCCCAGAGCCACGGTTCTGGTGACATCCGTTGTCCCGTCCAGATAGTGGGCACCCGAGTCCACCAGAAGAAGCCCCTCAGGGCCAAGCTCCAAGTCCGTTTCACTGGTGGGCCTGAAGTGCACCACTGCCCCATGGGGGCCATAGGCCACTATGGTTTCAAAGCTCGGCCCAGCATAATGCTCCAGGGAAGCTCTAAGCTGATCCAGATATCTGGCAACCTTTGTCTCCGTGAGTCCCCCCCTGGGGACCTCCATTTCCAGCCATCTGAGAAAGCGAACCAAGGCCACAGCATCTCTCCTGTGACAGGAAGCCATGCCCTTTCTTTCCACGGAATTCTTTACAGCCTTCAGGAGGGCCACTGGACTTCGATATTCTCTGATGGGGCTCCCCTCTCCCAAAAGTTGCTTTACCCAATGGCTTGTTCTTGCCGGATCGATCATGAGCCTTGTTGTCTTGGAGGTCAGCTCCTGGAGAAAACTGCCCAGGTGCTCATAGCAATGTATCTGTACCCAAGGGGAGATCATGACACGGGCCTGAGGATCTAGCCTGGTTGAGTCCACAAAGAGAAAAGCTTGCTCCCGCGTTATCACCATGTAGCTTTGGAAAACAGGGTTATAGGGCACGTCAGAGCCCCTTAGGTTCAGAAGCCATGCTATCTCGTCCAACGCCCCTGTAACCATGGCATCCACACCTTTTTTCTCCAACTCCTGTCTGACCAGGCTCAGCTTTTCCCCCGCATCCATACCAGCAAAGCCTTTGTCCAGGTGGAATATGGGGCCATTGGGTGGGCAAGGCCGCCCATCCCAGATCAGATCCACAAGGTTCTCCTCCAGAGGGCAAAGTAATATCCCGAAAGGCTCTAACCTTTCCTCCATCTTCTTGAAGTCCTGGATGGAGACCAGTCTTGGATCCAGGCCCATTTTTTGGCCTGCCGAGAGTTTCTTGCAGAGCAACTCCTCCAGCTCCTCCACTCCTTCCACACCAGCCCTCATCAAGGTGAAGTGGTCTGGATCCAGCTCCTGACTGGCCTGCAGGTGATAGCGGCCGTCCGTCCACAGGAAGGCCTCGCTATGAGTCACCAGCAGAGTTGCAGCCGAGCCGCTAAAGCCGCTCAGCCACTCAATTCTTCTGGCATGCTCTGGCACATACTCGCTTTGGTGCTCATCCGTAGAGGGCACCAAGTAAGCAGAAATGTTTCTTTGAGCCATGAGCTTTCTGATGGAAGAAAGTCTTTCCCCGGCTGAAGCCATGAGCTCCCCTTGATCGCCTGGATCTGAAAGAATCACGGACTCGAGTTCTTCCAGCTATTTTTTCAATGTAGAGGCCGGCCTGAGAAACAGTCAAGGTTTTAAACTAACCGCTGGGCTCCGTGGGCTAAGCCTTCCAGGGGATCAACTTCTCTTCCAATCGCACCAAGAGCCAGTTGGATAAAAGCCCGAGCACTGCCAAAAGAAGTACCCCGAACAGTAGCCTGGTTGTCTGCATGAGGTTTGCTGCAGAGAGGATCATGAAGCCCAGGCCCCTTTCGGCTGCTATCATCTCGGCTGTGACCAAAAGCAACAATGCCGCCCCGGCCCCCAACTTAAGGCCTGCAAAGATCATGGGCAGGCTGGCAGGCAGAAGCACCTTACGGGCAATCCTGGCTTTGGTGGAGCCCAGGGAGACAGCTGCCTGGATAAACAAGGGGCTCACCTCCTTGACACCGGCCCTGGTGTTGACCAACACAGGGAAAAAGACTCCTAATCCTATTACCGCCACTTTGGAGGCCTCACCCAGACCCAGCCACAAAATCAGTAGAGGCAACAGGGCGATCTTGGGAATGGGGTAAGAGGCTGCCACCATGGGGTAGCCCATGGCGTCTGTTTTCCTGGATATGCCCATGGCCAGACCCAGAAAGATCCCAAAACCTGCCCCCAGCAGAAAACCCCAAAGGATTCTCCAGAGGCTCGCCCCCAGGTGGGCCCACAATTCCCCTGATTTGGCCATGAGAAACCCGTCCATAAGCACACTGCTAAGAGGCGGCAGGAAAAGCGGTGCCACAAAGCCAGACCTTCCCACTGCCTCCCAAAGCACAAGCACTCCTCCCAAAGATACCAATCCCCATCCCCCCACCAACCCTCCCTTGGAAGCCAGAGAACCTATCCTGACTCGATCCCGGTAAGCCTCTTTATGAAGCTGCTCTCCCATCAGCTTGATGCTCCCCTCAAAAGAGCTTCCACATGGCTCACCAAGAGATTGAATGAAGCCTCCCTTCTCAGTTCATGGTCCCTAGGTCTGGGAAGGTTCACGTCCAGGACTTCCATGACGCGACCCGGCCTGGGGCTCAAGACCACCACCCTATCTCCCAGGAAAACAGCCTCTCCCACGTCATGGGTCACATACAAAAAGCTTCTTTCCCCTCTTTCGTATAGTCGGGAAAGTTCTTTCTGCATTTCCTGGCGGGTTTGGGCATCCAGGGAGGACAGCGGTTCATCCATGAGCAGAAGAGCAGGTTCAGGAGCCAAAGCTCTTGCCAGGGCAGTCCTCTGTCTCATCCCGCCCGAAAGCTCATGGGGAAAACGGTTTTGAAAACCTTCCAGACCCACCATGGCCAGCAGTTGTCTGACCCTCTCTAGTCTTTCCCTCTTGGGCATTCCCAACTCTTCCAGCCCATAGCCCACATTTCCCTCCACCGTGCGCCAGGGGAAAAGAGCCAGCTCCTGGAACACCAATCCTGTGGGAGGCCTGCCAGGGGTGATGTCGTGGAAGACAACCCTCCCGGAGCTGGGCTCCAGGAGTCCCGCCACTATGCTCAGCAACGTGGATTTTCCGCATCCCGAAGGCCCCACCATGCAAAGAAACTCGCTGGGCCCTATGTCCAGGGAGATATCCATCAACGCCCCAAGAGGTTCCGCTTTTCCGTTGCTGTATGTCTTGGATATCTGTTCTATGTGCGTGAACACTTCAGGGTCCCACTTCCCTTAGGGCTTGCTCCCAAAGAGTTGGGTCCAGGAACTTCTTGGGATCCGGTTCCTGGGAGAGCATTCCATTGTTCTTGTACCATCTGATCTGCCTGGGGATGTCTTCCCACATGAGCTCCCCGTTTCTGTCATTGTAGCTGAGGTCTTTTGCTATTCTTTCCTCAGCAAGCCCCGTGTATTTGCCTATCTGGGCCATGACCCTATGGAAATTCTCCCCCCTTTTGGGGTTTCCCTGTGGATCCAGACCCAGGCACTCATCGTGATATATCCTGCAGGCCCTGATGTAAGCCCTCATGAAGGCCCTGGCCGCCTCCTTCTTGGCCCAGAACTTTCCGGACATGAATATGGCTGCGATCTGGTATCTAAGCTCATCGCCTGACCAAACGAGAACCTTGCCGGTTCCCTTGGCTTCGGCCTCGGTGCAAAGAGGCTGAGCCATGAAGACCGCCTCTAGCTTCTGAGAGGCCAGGGCTTCGGCCAAAGCCTGAAGACTCCCCAGGGGCACGATCTGAACCTGTCCCAGAGCTATACCGTGTTTCTCCAGGATGTTACCCAACATATAATGAAAGGTTGATCCTATCTGGGTTACACCCACCCTCTGGTTGCGCAGATCCTCCACCCTTCTGATTCCCCTGTCCCAGGCAGCCTTGTTCACCACTATGCCGGTGAGCCTGTAGCCCGGCCACTCCCTGCCCTTGTCCGCAACGATCTTGGCATCTAGTCCTGTGGCCAGGGCGTTGTACAGGCCTGCGGTAAGGCCTGTGGCTCCCACTTCTAGCTCCCCGGCTGCAAGGGCCGCGGCAATGGGCTGGGCTGCCTGCAAGAATTTTAGCTCCAAATCCAGGCCTTCTCTGGCGAAAAGCCCCTCCTCCACCCCTATGAAGATGGGAGCCGATGAGGTAAGAGGCAGCAGACCCACCCTGACCCTCTCCCCTGAAAGACAGGGCCCAGGAGCAAGCCAGGCCGCTAAGATAAAAAACCCCAAAAGCAACCCTGAACCTTTCTTGGTTACTCCCATGGCCTCCTCCTTTGGGCCTTAAAACCCACTGATATCATTTTCTAAACCAGCCTGGGCCTTGCCATTGAGCCCGAGCTGTCCTATCATTGACCAGGTGGTCACTCTTGTCAAGAAGGACTTTGGTGATGCAGACCCTGCCCTTGGGAAGTGACAAACAAGAGATGGATACCGGTTTGAAAAAAGTTGCGGAGAAGTTAGAAAAGAGAGAAAGGCTTGACTTCCAAGATGCTCTGAGTTGTCTGAGAACACCTAGCCTGACCCAACTGGGGAGGCTGGCCTTGGCCAAGAGAAAAGAGATCCACGGCATGAAGGCCACCTTCATCCGCAACCTCCACATGAATTACACCAACATCTGCGAAAACCGATGCACTTTCTGCGCCTTTCACAGGTCCGTGGAAGCCTCGGACGGATTCCTCATGGATCCCATGGAGGCTGCCCGAAGAATTTGTTCCAGCCCTGTGGAGCCTCTGAGAGAGGTTCATGTGGTGGGAGGCTGCCATCCCGGGCTGGACCTGGAGTATTACCTGGATCTCCTCAGTTCCCTCAAAAAGGCCAGACCCCAAGTAACCATCAAGGCCTTCACTGCCGTGGAGGTGGATCATGTGGCCGCAAAGGCAGGCATCTCCCCCAAGGAGTGCCTGCTCAGGATGAAAGATGCCGGACTGGATATCATGCCTGGTGGCGGAGCCGAGGTCTTTTCCCAGCGTCTGAGAAACCTTCTGTTTCCTCGAAAGGCTGATGCCCAAAGATGGCTCCACATTCACGAAGTGGCACACAACCTGGGTATTCCCACCAATGCCACCATGCTCTTCGGTCATCTGGAAACCCCTGAGGAAAGGGTTGACCACCTTCTCAAGTTGAGGGAACAGCAGGACCGCACAGGAGGATTTCAGGCCTTCATTGCGCTTCCCTTTCAGGCCAAGAACACTCCCCTGGCCCATCTGGGAAGCCCAAGCGGGGTGGAGATCCTGAAGCTCATTGCCACGGCCCGTCTTGTTCTGGATAACATCCCCAGCATAAAGGCATATTGGGTCATGCTGGGCAACAGGCTGGCACAGGTGGCACTCCACTTCGGGGCAGATGATCTGGAGGGCACGATAGTCCACGAACAGATAGCCCATGAAGCCGGGGCTGAGACAGCCAGAGGTTTGACAGTGGATCAATTAAAGACACTCATAGAAGATTCGGGCTTCCAGGCCGTGGAAAGAGACAGCTTTCACAGGCCCCTCACCCAGGAGCATAACTGATGGATTTACAGGAGGCCAGGAGAATCCTGGATCATGGAAGGCTGGATAAGGAGAGAGCCCTGAGGCTTTACAAGGAGCTGGACCTGTTGACACTGGGGCAACTGGCCCATGGGCTGCGTCTTTCCCTCCATCCTGAACCCACAGTGACTTACAGCGTGGACCGCAACATCAACTATACCAACATATGCGTCTCGCGGTGTGGATTCTGCGCATTCTGGAGGTCCAGGGAAGATCAAGGGGCGTACGAGCTGGATCTGGAGGCCCTCAGGGCCAAGTGTCAGGAGACATTGGATTTGGGAGGAACCCATATTCTCTATCAAGGGGGGCTGAACCCTGGTCTGGATCTCTCATGGCATAAAGAGAGGCTGAATCTCATGAGAGGCATGGGGCTATGGGTTCACGGCTTTTCTCCGCCTGAAATCCAGTTCATGGCTGAGAACTGGGGGCTTAGCATCAGGCAGGTTCTCTGCGAACTCATGGAAGCAGGGCTTGGCTCCATACCCGGGGGGGGTGCCGAGATACTCGTGGACAGAGTTAGAAAAAAGGTCTCGCCCGTCAAGTGTTCCTCGGCCAAGTGGCTGGAGGTCATGAAGGAGGCCCATCTATTGGGGCTTCGAACAACAGCCACCATGATGTTCGGGCATCTGGAGACCCTGGAGGATCGGTTGGAGCACATGCTAATGCTTAGAGACCTGCAAGACCAAACAGGAGGATTCACGGCTTTCATTCCATGGCCCTACCAGCCAAGCAACAAGACCTTGAAGGCTCCCAAGGCAGGAGCAGTGACCTATCTCAAGACCTTGGCCATGAGCCGCCTAGTCCTGGACAACATTGCCCATGTTCAGGCTTCCTGGGTGACCCAGGGCCCTGAGGTGGGTCAGGTGGCCCTTCACTTCGGGGCCGACGATCTGGGCTCTACCATGATCGAGGAGAACGTCGTGGCCTCAGCCGGGGTGAGCTTCCGCCTTTGCGAAAGAGAAATACAGGATTTGATCCTCAGGGCCGGCTTTAAACCCAGGAAAAGGGACGTGCTTTACAGAGCTGTTTGAGGACCCTCCCATGAGAAGTGGGATCACCTGCCACAAGGCCCGCCTCATAATGCAGGCACCCGGTGCATGGATTCCAGACGGTTTCGTGGCCATCTCCCAAGGCAAGATCCTTGAAATTGGCTCCCTGGGCAGAAAACCTCCTGGCTTCAAGCTGTTGGATCACGGCCCTGGGATTCTGATGCCAGCCTTGGTCAACGCCCACACCCATCTTACCCTTTCAGCCTTGCGTGGAAGGCTGGAGACATCCAGGGGCTTCTTGGCCTGGGTGGAGTCCATGATCCGCGAGAGATCCCAAGTTTCTCATGAGCAAGCCCTTGGAGCAGCCTTGAAGGAATTGAAGGCTTTTCGGGATGCAGGGGTGGGGCTTGTGGGTGAGGTGGGCCCCCTTTTCCCCATGGAAGAGCACCTGAGTCTCTGGGGTTTGGAAGGAGTGGTCTGGCATGAATTTCTGGGAGAGGAAAGAGATCTCTGTCTGCCATCACAGGCTCATCCGGGCATAACTTCCTCCCTGGCAGGACATGCACCCCACACAACCAGCCCCAAGCTATTGCAAAAGCTAAAGCTTCTGTGTTCAAGCTCCAACTTGCCCTTTTGCTTGCACCTGGCGGAATCAGAGGAAGAAATGGAGTTCCTTCAAACCGCTCAAGGGAAATGGGCCAGTTTTCTTGAAAGCCGGGGCTTCGACTTCAGGGATTGGAATTGTTTTGGGCTGAGCCCGGTGGGTCTTGCTCACAGGCTGGGATTGTTGGATTCAGATACCCTTGTTGTGCATCTCATATATGTGACTGATCAAGAGATAGAACTCCTGGCTGGCTCCCGAGTAAGAGTATGCATCTGCCCCAGGTCCAACTGGAGGCTTCACAAGGCCCTTCCCCCCTTGGAGAAGTTCCTGAAGTGTGGTCTCAAACCAGCCCTTGGGACAGACTCCCTGGCAAGCGTTGAAACTCTTAGCCTATTTGAGGAGATGAGCTTCACGGCTTGCCATTTCCCATGGCTGAAGCCTGGGGAAATCCTCCAGATGGCCACTGTCAACGGTGCAAGGGCCTTGGGAAGACCTGACCTGGGGGTCTTGGAAAAGGGGCGTTCGGCCAGGATGATATATGTGGAGATGGAAGGTTCCGATCCTTCCAGGATTGAAGAAAGCCTAGTGCACGAGGCTCCGAAACTAATAAGACCCATAGGCTGGTAAGACACCCCAGGCTCTAGCCCGGGTCGTTTGCCAGGATGGGGGAGCTTGGGGACTTCGCCCCAGCTTCCCTTTACCTTCACCGATTCTTTGAATCTTAGGGGGAGGACCTTTGCAAACCCAAGGGATTCATGAGTGCTCACCCATGGGATCCTGGGAAGAGGAACATAAGGAAGATATCCGGGTAAGCAGCGGCCTGAGCCTTTAGATGAAATGGTCTTTGGAACTTCTTACCAACCCTTCCAGGGCCCCTGAAGGTTCTCTTGGGAAAAGTAGCGCCGGGAAATGTGAGGCTCTCAAGTGGCTTTGAGGAAGGATCTCTGGCTTGGATCCGGTTAATTTTTCTTGCGATTTGCCACTCAAGAGCTCTTAACCCACATTATTTTTGCTGGATCAGGAGGGCTATAACTTGGTGATATCCTGGGAATGAACCCATTCATGTGAAATCCGGCCTGATTTTCTCTTCGGGGTCCTTGCACTTTCCAGGCCTGAGAATGAGTGTGGGTACCGGGCCCCTTGGAGCGCAGCCCCCAACTTCATTAAGCCTGGTGAATGATCCGGGTAGGTCCTTACAAATACTGTCTCCATGCCAGAAGCCTTCATTGAAACCCAGGGAAGAAGAAAAGGGGGAGGAGAAATCCCCTTCCCCTTTTGCCTTTCCATTGGGCCCAGCTTAGCTTTTTTTCTGAGGATCCTTCTCGTAACCCAGGGCCTTCCAGTCCAGTCGCCCCTTGGGGCCGTGGCAGTCCGTGCATCTTAGGGCCTGGTCTTTGGGTACCACCATATGGGTCACACGCCAATACATGTCTGTTTCTATCCAGTCATACTTTCCGCTGTAAGGAAGACCCGCAGCCGCCATTCCGCTCTCTATGGCCTTACCCCAGTCATAGTGCTTCCAATAGCCCCCAAAGAGGTGAGGCACAGCCAGCACTTTGTTGCCTACATCAAAGGGCTGCTTTCCCCGCATGACCTTGAAAGGCCATATCTTGGCGTTTTTGTCCTCTTTGTTTCCAAGGGGCAGGTTCAGATGGAGTACCTTGGAGGGATCCCCTATGGGGTCACCCAGTAGATATCTCTCCGTGGAGCCATTGAACCAAAGATAAGTAGGCACCACATCCTTGGCCCACTTGAACTCCCCTTTCATCTTGTCGTAGAGCTTCTGGCCCCATTGATCCTTGGGAGGCTCGGCCACATCCTGGCCTGCCTTGGACCAATCCCACCAGACCTTGGTGGGAAGACTCCTGGCAAAGGAAGGGATGTGACAGGTCTGGCATGCCACCCTTTGGAAGTGTTTGTTGAGCACAGCGTTTTTGTGAGGGGAGGGGGTGTGGCAGTCCGTGCAGCCAAGAGTGGCCTCACCCTTGGCCGAAACCGAAAGAGCCAATCCCGGAATCACGTGATCCTTGGCCTTGTGACAGGAGGAGCAGTTCATGTTCTTGCCGTCTGTGCCCATATGCACATCCATGGCCTTGGGTGGTGCCACCAGGGAGCTGTCCAAGTCGCCGTGCTTTATGTGGTCCCCACCGCCACCGAAAAAGTGACAGGCCCCGCAGGTGGCTCGACTGGTCTTACCCACATTTTGGGCCACTTTTTCAAGATCCACAGAGGGGTCGGGCATGCCTGCTCCAGTGGGAGTTTTCTTGTACGTGCCTGTGGTGTCGTGACATATGAGGCAATCAATGTTTTCAGCCTTGGAGAAGTCGAATCCGGCGTCCTTCCAACCGTACCCAGCATGGCAGCTTGTGCAGCGAGGCCAGTTGCTGGGAAGGGCTATGCAAAAATTGTTTATGGCATTTTTCTTGCCCAGATCCTTCTTGCCCTTTCCGGGAACCTCTTGCGTTCTGGACCAGCTCCAGTGCACTGTTCCCATGAAATCCTTGGCTTGTTTGTCGTGACATCCAAGGCAAGTGGCCGTAACCTCTGAGCCGCTCTTGAAAGGACCTTTGATCATGTCCTTGTGCCCGTTGGCCAGGGCATCAGCCCCTAAGCTCATCAAACCAGCGGCGATCCATACCAGCAGTCTTGCTGACGCCATCTCATGCCTCCCCTGAAGTATTTCTTCTGCCCTTTTACCTGGGAACAAAAGGCAGATGCCACAATGTGGCTGTTATCTATATCTGTAAATACCTGAGGAAGTCAACCCTTTTTTTTGCTCGGGAATCAAAAGCTGACAACCCAGGTCTCCAGCTCTTGGCTGGCCTGGGTTAATTCCTCCACCAGTTCAGGGGATTCCAGATGGGAAAGATTAATGGATACATTCTCTAGGCAACCTTTGAGGGCCGCCTTGGCAAGATACCTAGCGCAGTTGAAGTCCGAAGAGGCCCTGGGATTGTAACGATCTTCCGTCAGCCTGCAAAGCTCAAGCACCCTGGCGCAAACCCGGGCGTTTTCAAGTGGCACCTGGGCCGCTTTTTCCAGGGCCTTTTGAATGGCCTCTTGGCGCTTTTGCCTGTCCTTTTCATCCGCCTTGGGCATGCGGTAAGCTGCCATGACAAACTCAAAGGCCTCTGCATCCTCTTGCGCGCCCAGCATAAGAACTTGGGCCAAGCCCTGCGCCTCGCTCACCAGTGACTCATAAAAGCTTCTTGGCTCCATGCCTGGATTTCCCAAAGAGAGCCTTCCCACCATGGCCAGCAGGGCTGCTGCCATGGCCCCTGCCACGGCCGAGGCTGCCCCTCCGCCTGTGGAATTGTCCTCGGGGTCAAGCACCCTAAGGAGTGCCTTTATCCCTTCCCGGAAAGGCCCTGGGAGATCCTTCTCGAGGCTCATGCCACCTGCTCCCCCCGCTTGTAAACGGCCTGAATGCACGATTCAGCCCCGAGTCTGTAAGCCAGGACAGCCGGGGAGGCTCCCTCCAGCAAGAGAAAGTCGGCCTGCTTTCCCTTGTTGAGGCTTCCAACCCTGGAGGCCAAGCCTATGGAATAAGAAGCGTTTAGGGTCGTAGCTGCCAGGGCCTCCTCCACGGACATCTGCATACCTAGGACCGCCAAGGCAAACACCAGGGGCATGCCCTCCAGATAGCATGAGCCGGGATTGCAATCCGTGGCTAGGGCCACAGGAAGACCCATCCGAATCATTTCTCTTGCCCTGGCATAAGGTTTCTTGAGGCTCAATGCCGTGCCAGGAAGCAATACGGCCACAACCCCGGCCTGCGCCATGGCCCTAAGCCCCTGGTCAGAGGCTGCCAGGAGGTGCTCGGCCGAGGTGGCCCCCAGCTGAGCAGCCAGGGCTGCTCCACCTGTGTCATGCACCTCATCGGCATGTATCTTCAAGCCAAGCCCCAACTGGGATGCCCTCCTTAGGATGCTCCTGGTCTCTTCCGTGGAAAAGACTCCTTGCTCGCAAAAGACATCGCAAAATTTGGCTATGCCCTGGGCCGCCACCTCAGGGAGCATCTCCTCCAATAACAAATCCAGGTACCCCCCGGGGTTTTCCTTGTACTCCTCGGGCACAGCGTGGGCCCCGAGAAAGGTGGGCACCACATCCGTGGGGGTCTCCAGGGAAAGTCTCTTGATGACTCTAAGCATCTTGAGCTCGGCTCCTGTCTCAAGCCCATAGCCACTTTTTATCTCCAGGGTCGTGGTGCCTAAAGAAAGGGCTCTCAGTACTCGCTTCATGCTCTGTTCCAGAAGCTCCTCCTCAGATACTTCCCTGACCGCCCTGACCGTGGAGAGAATACCACCCCCTCTGGCCAGGATCTGCAGGTAAGAGACCCCAGAGAGCCTCTCCCTGAATTCCTCCTCCCTGTCACCAACAAAACACATGTGGGTATGAGGGTCCACGAAGCCTGGGATCAAACATGAGCCCTCGCAGTCCACCTCTTGGTGGATCTCCTGGGAAAGGGCCAGCCTGAGAATCTCTTGCTCATCACCCACTGCCTGCACCAGCCCGTCTCTCACCAAGAGCGCGCCCCTTCTCCAGGATCTGACACAGGTCTCCTGGGCCTGGCCTCCCACCGGCGCGCCCTGATCCCAGGGGGTGTAGATCCTGGCATTTCTAAAGAGCTTCTGGATCATTGCTCAGATCCCTTTTCTTTCTCCTTGGCCAGAAGCCCCAGCAATGCTATCTCTATGACCTTGGAAGGCTCCAGGTCATGCAGCTGCAGATAATAGGCAGCGCTCTCCAGCAAAGCCGATGCAGGCACCAGGCCCTGAATCTCACAGCCCGCCACCTCCACACCCCATCTGCGTGCCTCGCTGCGCACCATCTCCACGGCCCTGTAAACGGGGTTTTTCTCGAAGTCCACCAGGTTCATGGAGACCTGCACCATCCCCTTCTCGGCCAGATCCACCCCCATGGCCTTTACGTATGCAAGCCCACCGCTGGAGGCCCTCACCGCCCTGGCGATCCTTTGGGCCATGGCCAGATCCCGGCTTCTGAGATTCACGTTGAGGGCTATGAGAAACTTCCGGGCCCCCACGGCCGTGGCACCGGCTGTGGGATGTATCCTGGGTGGTCCCACATCCGGGTGCCTCTCGGGCCGAGATATCTCCTCCCTCAGGCCCTCGAACTGGCCCTTGCGCACGGCCTCCAGGGGCTTCCTCTCTGGCTTCAGGGCAGCTTCTTCATAGAAATAGATGGGAACCCCCGTCTCCTGGTGGAGCAATCGGCCAAAGTCCCGGGCCAACTGGATGCAGGTCTCCATGCTGGTGCCAGGAAGAGGCACAAAGGGGATCACATCCACCGCCCCCATGCGGGGGTGCGCCCCGGTGTGCTGGTTCAGGTCTATGCGCTCCACGGCCACCCGTGCGGCGTCCAGAAGTGCCCTGCACAGGGCCTGAGGTTCTCCTATGAGGCTCACCACGAGGCGGTTATGATCCTTGTCTGGCCTCTGGTCCATTAGAAAACACCCAGGCGTGCTGCGAAAGGGCGCCAGGATCTCCTCTATGACATCCAGACGCCTTCCCTCACTGAAATTAGGAACACATTCGATCCAGTTCCCGGCCATGGACCTGACCCCCTTTCCTGCGGCCTGGGTTCAAGGTGTGATGACCTCCGGATCCGTGACCACACCGAAATGCCGGAATTCCCCGTTCTTGACTATCTGGACCTGCACGTTCTTGATCACCTCACGCTCTGGGGTGAATCCTTTGATCACACCTGTGAGCCCGTCATAATCCTTGGTCTCGGCCAAGGCTTTGCGAATGGCCTTCTTGTCCAGGCTCTTCGCCCTTTTTATGGCATCTGCTATGAGCATGAAGGCGTCATAGGCCGAGGCTCCTACCATGTCCGGGGCTATTTTGTGGCGCTCCTTGTATTCCTTTATATATGTCTGAACCACCGGCCTGGGGTCATCCCGGTCCAAATTGGTGACCATGATAAAGCCTTCTGCTGCCTGGCCGGCTATCTCGAAGAGCTTGGGGGAATCCGCACCTTCCTCACCCATGATGGTCGTGGTTATTCCCATTTCCCTGGCCTGCTTCAGGGTGGGCCCGGTGTGGAAATAATAACCCGAGACCTGGATAAGGTCTGGATTGGCCTCTTTGATTTTGGCCAGATATGCCTTGAAATCCTTCTCTGCAAAGGGATAGACCTGCTCTGATACCACCTGAACGTCCTTGGCGTGCTTGGCAAGATACTTCTTGAAACCCTCTACCAGGGTCCGGCCGAAATCATTGTCCGTGGTGAGAAGCGCTATCCTCTTGGCCTTGAGTTTGTTTACGGCCACATAAGCCGCGGCCCCGCCTTCCACATGCCCCAGAAAGCCGTTACGGAAGCAGTAATCTCCTGCCTTGGTGACATCCGGGTGCACGGCATAGGCAGCCACAAAAGGCACCCCTTCTTCCTGAAAAATGGGGGCTACTGCCCGACTGGGGGCAGAGTAAGAGCCTCCCACAACTGCCACCACCTTGTCCTGTTCCACGAGTTTTCTGGCCAGGGCTATACCCTCTTTGGCGTCAGCCCTGTCGTCATACTCCACCAGGACCACCTTCTTACCCAGGAGCCCACCTGCTGCATTGACCTTCTCGGCAGCCAGCTTCACGGAATTGGAAGCGCTGAGCCCATCGGCCGCAGCCGGCCCGGTCAGGGGCACCATGAGCCCTATCTTGATCTCCTCAGCTGCCATGGCCGGACCTGAGAGCCAGGCCAGAGCCACCAAGCCAACCAACCATCCTACCTTGCCGCCTTTCATCATGCCCCTCCTCTTTTTGGAACTAGGGCCTTTTACAGGCCCCGTGTTTGGAATCCCCCTGCTACATTCCCCTCAACGTCCCAGGTAAGCCTTCTTTACCTGTTCCTGATCCATGAGTTCCTGGGCTTTCCCCTCTAGCACCACCTCCCCTGTCTCCAACACGTAGGCCCTGTGGGAGACTCTCAGGGATGCCAAGGCATTCTGTTCAACAAGCAGGATGCTGAGGCCGTGTTCCTGGTTCAGTCGACGCAAGACATCAAAGACCCGGCTCACCAGCTTGGGCATCAACCCCATGGAAACCTCGTCCACCAGAAGCAGCCTGGGAGAAGAGATGAGGGCCCTGGCAATGGCCAGCTGCTGCTGCTCTCCTCCGGAGAGCGTCTTGGCCCTTTGGGCTCGCCTCTCCTCGAGCACTGGGAAAAGCCCGTATATCCATGCCAGCCTCTCTTGAAGATCCACCTTGTGGCCTTGTCGGTAAAGACCTGTCATGAGGTTTTCATACACTGTAAGAAGTGGGAAAACCACCCCCCTTTCCGGGACCATCTTCATGCCCAACCTGGCCCGCTGGTATGCAGGCAGAAATGTTATATCCCTTCCCTCCAAAAGGATCCTGCCCCCTCGGGGCCTGACCAGACCCATGATACCGTTCATGATGGAACTCTTCCCGGCCCCGTTGGCCCCGATGATGGAGACAAGTTCCCTTTCCTCCAGGTGAAAGGAGACCCCATGCACCGCTTCCAGGTTACCGTAAGAGATCCGCAGGTCCTGCACCTCCAGGAGCATCTTCAGCCCTCTGCCTCGCCCAGGTATGCCTCTATGACCCTGGGATCCATGCTCACCTCCCCCGGCTTTCCCTCACAGAGCTTCCTGCCGTGCTCCAGCACCACCAACCGGTCCGAAAGCCCCATGGCCACGCGCATGTTGTGCTCTATGAGCAGCACCGCCACACCCGACTCTCTTATCTCCCTGACCAGATTCTCTATCTGCTCTATCTCCTGCTTTCTGAGCCCGGAGAAGGATTCGTCCAGAAGAAGACAGCTTCTGGTCACACAAAGGGCCCTTGCGATCTCCAGTTTCCTTAGGTTTCCCAAGGGGAGAAGCCCGGCTTTCCTCCAGGCCAGCTTCTCCAGGCCCACCCTCTTGAGCTTCTCCATGGCTTCTGCTTTATAGGAATCCTTGTCCCACCTCTCCCACACCCTCCCAAGACTTCCGTAATGACGAACCCCCAAGGCTGCTATCACGTTTTCCAGGACCGTAAGCTCTGAGAATGGCTTGACTATTTGAAATGTGCGCCCTATTCCCATGGCCGCCACCCTGTGGGGTCCAAGCCCGTTTATCCTTACTCCCCGGAATATGATCTCTCCTTCATCGGGCGCATAAACTCCGCTTATCATGTTGAAGGTAACTGTCTTGCCTGCCCCGTTGGGCCCTATCAGACCCAAGATCTCCCCCTCATGAAGATCCAGATCCAGGCCGTCTACTGCCTGAAGTCCGCCGAAGCGCTTTCGCAGTCCTCTGACTTGCAGGAGAACTTCTCTCAAAGTGCCTCCTCCACCCTCTTGCCCGGGATCATCTTGCTCAAGAGCCTTCTGCCCAGGCTGGGCTCTCCCAGGAGACCTCCAGGCTGAAAACGGATCATCAGAAGCAGAAGGGCCGTATAGAGGAGCATCCTGTAATCCACCAGGGGTCTGAAGATCTCTGGAAGGCTTCCCAGAACCGCGGCACCCAAGAGTGGACCCCACAGCGTACCCATGCCTCCCAGAACCACTATGGAGAGCATCATTACCGAGTAGGGGAAATTGAAATCCGTGGCATTGATCATGCGCATGTAATGGGCGTACAGGGCACCTGCCAGGCCGGCCATCATCGTGCCCATCACAAAGGCCAGGAGCTTGAACCTAACAGGCGAGATTCCCAGACTCGAGGCAGCTGCCTCCTCCTCCCTCAGGGAGAAGCAGGCCAGCCCGGCAAAAGAACGTGTGAACCACCAGCAAATCGCCATCACCAAGGCCACAAACCCAAGGCAAAGCAGCAAGAAGCCAGGGCCCTTGAGGGGCTCGCCCAGGAAATAGACCCTGGGGATCCCGGAGATGCCCAGGGCCCCGCCGAAAAACGGGGTGTAAAGGAACACTGCCTCCACTATGAAATTAATACCTATGGTGGTGATGGCCAGGAAGTCCTCCCTGACCCTCAGGCTGGGAAGCCCCAGTAGAAGCCCTATGCTGCCGCTCAGAATGAGCACCAATGGAAGGGCGCTCCAGAATCCCATGCCCGCCTTGGTGCAAAGCATGGCCGTTGCGTAAGCTCCAAGAGCCATGAAGGCAGCATGCCCCAGGGAGATCTGCCCCGCAAAGCCCACTATTACATTGAGTCCACAGGCGGCTATGGCCTGAATGCTTATGACTGTGAGCACTGTGATCAGATACCCGCTCATTTCTCCAAGGCCTCCACCTCAGCCTCTTATCTGGAGCCAAAAAGCCCCTCGGACCTCCACATGAGCACCCCGATCATGGCCATGAAGGCCAGGGCATCCCTGGGCAGCGGGATGTCCGCAAACCCGATCAATAGGGTCTCGGCCAAACCCAGAAGAAGGCTCGCCACAACAGAGCCTGACACAGAACCCAGCCCTCCCACCACTATGATGGCCAGGCTCTTGTAAGCCGGCACAGCCCCCATGGTGGGATAGACCTGGTTGTAATAGATCCCCACCAGAATGCCTGCCAGGGCAGCTATGGCTGAACCCAGCACAAAGGTAAGAGTTATTACCAGATGAGTGTTCATTCCCAGGGCCTCTGCCATGACCCTGGATTGAGACGTGGCCCTCATGGCCAGCCCCAGCTCTGTACGGCCCACTACGTACCAGAGCCCCAACAATACTGCTCCGGTGGTGATATAAACTGCCAAAAGCGCAGGGGACAACAGCAGAGGTCCCAGCTTCAAGGAAGGAAGTGGCACCTGGGCCGGAAAGGACAATATATAAGGACCTGCTATGAGCCTACAGACCTCTTCGGTGCCCAGAAGCACTGCTATACTGGCTATGAGTGGCACATAGGGGGGATATCGAAGCAAAGGGAAGTATACAAGCCTCTCGATGGCCACTCCCAGAAAAGCGCAGCCAGCCATGGCCAACAAAGCAGCCAAAAGAAGACTTCCGCTCCAGCTAAAGACCCAAAGCCCCAGGTAGGCCCCCACGCTGTATATGGCTGCGTGGGCCACATGCAGGATTCTCAAGATACCGTAGACCAGGGCCAGCCCCAGGGTCATCAGTGCATAGAGGGCTCCTATGGCAAGGCCGTTTAGTAACTGTTCCAGAAATAGCTCCATTTGCCACCCGCATCCAAGGAAAAACCGCTTCCACCCCTCTTGAGGCCCCGGCGTTGAAGAGATCCAAAATCGCCTTCCACCCTTGGCCAGGCCCCGCTTTCCTCTGCCTCTTGAACCCTCAACCCCCTTCTTGATTCCATTGAAGACTTGCCCAAGAGCAGTCTCCTTGAGCCCCCGAGGCTCACCCCCCCTGATTCACCTGAACATGTTTATCATAGGTATCTTCACACCCCTTTGCCTGGCCACCTCTATGGCAGTCTCGTATCCTGCATCGGCATGCCTCAGGATGCCTGTGGCGGGGTCGTTTCTTAGAACAGTGGTCACCCTGAGCTCACCTTCTGCGGTGCCGTCGGCCACTGTCACCTGTCCTGCATGAAGTGCATAGCCTATTCCCACCCCGCCTCCGTCGTGGAAGGAGACCCAACTGGCCCCAGAGGCCACATTCACCATGCAGTTGAGCAGGGGCCAGTCCCCCACCGCATCAGAGCCATCCTTCATGCCCTCGGTCTCCCTGTAAGGGGAGGCCACCGAACCGCAGTCCAGATGATCCCTCCCGATTACGATGGGGGCCTTGACAGCTCCTGAGGCCACTAGATCGTTGAAAAGTTTCCCGGCCTTGTCCCGCTCCCCGTAACCCAGCCAGCAGATGCGAGCAGGCAGACCCATGTGGGCCACCTTTTCTTCGGCCATGGTGAGCCAGCGCACCATGCGCTTCTTGTGGGGAAAGGCCTCCATCAGGGCGTGATCCGTCACGGTGATGTCCGCGGGGTCCCCTGACAGGGCAGCCCAACGGAAAGGCCCTTCCCCCTCGCAGAACAGGGGCCTGATGTAAGCTGGAACAAACCCGGGATAGTCCATAGCATTTCTAAGCCCCCTCTTCAAGGCCTGACCCCTCAGGTTGTTGCCATAGTCGAAGGCAACGGCCCCCCTGGCCTGGAACTCCAGGATGGCCTTGCAATGCTCCTTCATGGAATCCAGGGACAACTCCATATACTTCTTGGGATCTTCCCTCCTCATGGCCAGGGCCTCATCCAGGCTCATGCCAGAGGGGATGTAGCCGTTTAGCTCATCATGGGCGCTTGTCTGATCTGTGACCACATCTGGCACGAAGCCCATCTCAAGAAGTTTGGGCAGCACCTCGGCAGCATTGCCCAGGACTCCTATGGAGAGGGGCCTTCTGTTTTGGGCTGCCTCTCGGGCCATGGCCAATGCCTCATTCAGATCCCTGGCCTGGAGGTCCAGATAGCGTGTCTCGAGCCTTCTTTTTATCCTGGCCGGATCCACCTCCACGCACAGGGCCACCCCCTCGTTCATGGTGACAGCCAGAGGCTGGGCCCCACCCATGCCTCCAAGGCCGGCCGTGAGCACTATCTTTCCTGCCAGGGAGCCTCCGAAGTGCCGCTCTGCCAGAGAGGCAAATGTCTCGTAAGTTCCCTGCAGGATCCCTTGGGTGCCTATGTAGATCCAGGAACCCGCGGTCATCTGGCCGTACATCATGAGGCCTCTCTTGTCCAGCTCGTGGAAATTCTCCCAGTTGGCCCAGTGGGGTACGATGTTGGAGTTGGCTATGAGCACTCTCGGGGCGTGAAAGTAGGTTCTAAGAACCCCGACGGGTTTGCCCGACTGCACAAGCAGCGTCTCATCAGCCTCCAGCTCCAGAAGGGACATGACTATGGCATCGAAGCACCTCCAGTTCCTGGCGGCCTTGCCGAAGCCTCCATAGACTATGAGCTCCTGGGGTCTCTCTCCTGTATCCGGATCCAGGTTGTTCAGAAGCATCCTGAGGGCCGCCTCCTGATGCCAGCCCTTGCAGTGCAGTTCCCTTCCGCGCGGAGCCCTCACAGGCCTGGGCTCTCCACAGCCTATCTTGAGCTCCCGGATGAGCCTTTCCCTAGGTGTTTCCTTCATCACAGCCCTCCTTTTGCCCAAAGCATCTCCCCCTGTGGGCTTCTTTCAGCAGGTGCGAAAAAACTCAATACAATGGCTATTCAATCACCCTTGGCAGTTCTCGGTCAACAAGCCTCAGTCCAAGGGGCCCACCACTTCCTCTACGGCCCTCAGGACATGGGAGGATTTCAACAACCTGAGGGCTTCCTGCATGTCCCCTGCCAGGAAGCGGTCCTTGTCCAGATGAGGGATTTTTTCCCTTATGACCCTGTAGGCTGCCTGGGTGCCCTGACCCGCCCTCATGTCCGTGAAGAGATCCAGAGCCTGGGCAGCGCACAGAAGCTCTATGGCCAGGACCTGCTGGGAGTTCTTCACGACCTCTCGGGCCTTGCGGGCTGCTATGGTACCCATGCTCACGTGATCCTCCTTGTTGGCTGAGGTGGGGATGGAGTCCACCGAGGCAGGGTGAGCCAGGACCTTGTTCTCGGAAACCAGGGCTGCAGCCGTGTACTGGGCTATCATGAATCCTGAGTTTAGTCCGCCATCTTGAATGAGGAAGGCCGGAAGCCCACTTAGCTGAGGATTGACCAGCCTCTCGATCCTTCTCTCGGAGATGTCTGCCAGCTCTGAGACGGCTATGGCCAGAAGGTCCATGGCAATGGCAATGGGCTGCCCGTGAAAATTGCCGCCCAGGAGGAACTCCCCGCTCTCCGGGAAGATCAAAGGGTTGTTGGTGGAGGAGTTCATCTCGGTCTCCACCACCTTGATGGCATAGGCTATGGCGTCCCTGCTGGCACCGTGGACCTGGGGAGAACAGCGCAAGGTATAGGCGTCCTGTACCCTGGAGCAGTCCCTGTGGGAGGAGATTATCTCGCTTTTGGCCGTGATTTTGAGCATGTTTTGGGCTGAAAGCGCCTGACCTGGGTGAGCTCTGGCCTGGTGTATCCTGGGGTCAAACTCGGTCCTTGTGCCCAGCAACACCTCCAGACTCATGGCACAGGCCACATCAGCCGTACGGGCCAGCTCACGGGCATCCCATGAGGCCAGGGCCCCGATGGCAGTCATGACCTGGGTGCCATTTATCAAGGCCAGGCCTTCTCCAGGGCCCAGCTCCAGTGGCTCCATGCCCAGTTCACCAAGCACCTGGGCTGCTGGCAGCTTCCTTCCCCTGTAGAACAAATCCCCTTCACCGATCAGGGGCAGGAACATGTGGGCCAGAGGGGCAAGATCCCCGCTGGCTCCAACGGAGCCCTGACAAGGCACTACAGGCACCACACCCAGGTTCAGAAAATCCACTATGCGCTGGACCGACTCCAGGCTCAGGCCCGAGCGCCCAAGAGAGGCATCCCGGACCCTGAGAAGCATGGCCGCCCGCACCACCTCCTCAGGAAGGGGTTCACCCACCCCTGCGGCATGGCTCAATAACACGTTTCTCTGAAGCACCCTGGCCTGCTGGCAAGGAATGGCCACATCCGCCAGGGCTCCGAATCCTGTGGTCACCCCGTAGACCTTGCGGCCTTCTTTCACCCACTGCTCCACCATCTTGCGGCTCTCCATCACCCTGGCCGCTGCTTGCTCGGTTAGGGTCACAGGCAAAGCTTTTCGGGCCACCTCCACGAGTTGGGCAATCTTTATGTCCGATTCTCCCACCTGAAGTCTATTCACCTCTTCCACCCCTTTGGGCCCATCCCATCTCAGGCCCTTTTTGCAACATTCTGGCAAAGCCTGAAGCCCAAAACAAGAATCCTCAATTCCCCCTAGGAAGCCCATCTATTTTTGTGGGGGGTTGGTTTTATTCAGCCCCCAAAAAGTTTTGCTTGACAAGCAAAGCAAGAAACGTGTTCCATTCCTGGAGGATCCACCAAAAAAGGGGAGGTACGATCCATGAGAAAACCAGTTACTGTAGCTTGGGCCATGGCATTGGCTTTCTTGTTGGTGGCAAGGGCAGAGGCCAGGATAAAACTCGTGGCCCTTCCTCAAAGGGAGGCCGTCTCGGTCAGGCTGGACAACCCGGCCTTCACTTTGGTGGAAGAGGAAAGGTTTCTCACGCTACAGAAAGGAAACAACCATGTGGACTTTTCCTGGAAAGGGGTAAATATAGACCCGGATTCCATTCGCCTGGAGATGCTGGATCACCCCCAGGATGTCAGGCTGATAAGCGTTTCCTATCCTCCCAACGAGGCAGCCTTGGTCTGGCAGCTCTCCTCAGCTCAAGCCTTCACGGAGAGGGTGCGAGTCTCCTACCTCCTGTCCAACATTGACAGGCTTGTGACCTACGAGGGCCTGGTGCCTGTGGATGAATCCAGCATGGAGCTGAAGTCGTACCTGGTGCTAAGGAATTTTTCAGGCGAGGATTTCTCGGGGGCCAGAGTGAATCTGGACTACGGGGAAGCCTTGCAGACATCCATCCGAAACCAGGAGACAAAAAGAATGCTCTTTTTCTCCAAGCCCAAGGTGGCGGTGGAGAAGACCCTGGTATGGGACGACCAAAAGCAGCCCTGGGATCCTGAGAAATTGAAGAAAAATGTGGGGATCCCGGTCTTTTATACATTGCGAAACACCAGGGAAGGCGGGCTGGGGGAAAATGCCCTTTGGGGGGGTAAGGCCAGGATCTTTCAGGAAGACGGCCGGGGCTCCACCATATTCCTGGGTGAGGACATGGTGGAGATTGTGCCGGTGGGTGAAAAGCTCAGGCTCTATATTGGCGACAGCCGAGACGTAGTGGTGACCCAGCGCAAGATGAAAGAGGAAAAGAAAGTCAAGGAGAGGAACAATTCTGGAAATCCCATCCTGTGGGATTCGGAGGAGATCTTGGAGGCAAAGATAGAAAACTTCCGTGAAAAGCCAGCCACACTGCTCCTCATAGAGCACATCCCCGGCCAGTGGGACATGATCTCCTGCACCCACAAATATGAGCTCAGGGATTCCCAGACCCTGGAGTTCCTCTTGGAACTCAAGCCCAAAGATAAGGTGACCCTCACCATGCACTACAACAGGAGGAACCTGAGATGAGGACTGCCCTACTCCCGGCACTTCTGGCGGTTATGCTGCTCCCCTTGAGCCTTGCTCAAGCCGGTGTGGAGCTGGTAAGCCTTCCTGAGCGGGACTCTGTGCAGCTTACCATATATAACGCGGCGGATCTCACCTTGGTTCGGGAGCTCAGGAAATTGACCCTCAGAAAGGGGCTAAACCGGCTCTCCTTCGGATGGGCCAACACGGTCATTGACCCCACCAGCCTCAACCTAAGGGCTGTTCAGCGCCCCGATGCAGTGCAGCTCCTGGATGTGGCTTATCCTCCAGGCACCAACACCGAGGGGATATGGTCTGTTCAATCGCAGCTAGAGGGTGAGGTGCCTGTGGAAATCAGTTTCTTTACCAGCGGGGTGACTTGGCGGGCTTTTTACATGGCCACATTGACACCAGATGAGAAATCCATGCATCTGCAGGGTTATGTTCGAGTGACCAACAACTCCGGTGAAGACTATGAAAACGCCCAGACCCGACTGGTGGTAGGAAACATACACCTGCTGGACCAGATAGCAGAGCTGGCCAGGCGTACAGCTCCTTACGGCACACCCTTGCACCCTGGGGCCAGACCCCAGGCTGAAGAAAAGCGGGTGCTCATGAGAAAGGCCGAGGCCGCCCTAGATGCAGCAGCCCGCCTGGCCCCCACCAGGCCCAAGGAGATAATCAAGGAGAGCCTCTCAGAGTATTTTCTCTATACCATAGAGGGCACAGAAACAATTCCCCACGGGTGGTCCAAGAGGCTGCCATCTTTGGAAGCCCATGAGGTGCCTGTGGTCAACCTGTACAAGTTCGAGGAAGAAAGTTACGGGAAAGATGTGGTGCGCTTTCTTCTTTTTGCCAATGACGCCAGGCACAAGCTTGGGGATACCCCCCTTCCCGACGGGCTCGTCAAGGTCTTTCGCAAAGTTGACCACAAAGGCCATCTTTCCTACGAAGGTGCGGACAATACCAAATACATTCCGGTGGGTCAAAAGGTGGAGCTGAACCTGGGGCCTGTGCCCAAGGTAAAGGTGGAGCCCAAGCTCATGAAGGTGCGCTTTGAGAACTTCAGCTTCAACAAGGATCGAAACATAGACGGCTGGGAGGAAGTGGAGGAGTGGAAGCTGGAGGTACAAAACAATCGAGAGGTGGATGCCCTGCTGGAGATCAGACGAAATTTCAGACATCAGCATTGGGAGATCAAGTTGGGCAGCGAAGAGCATGGAAAGTTCCAAAAGGTGGACCTGGATACCATAAGCTTTACCATGGATCTAAAGCCCTACGAGAGAAGCACGTTCAGCTACTCGCTGCGCTTCTTTGAGGGAGAGCGGCGTAACAGAAAATGAGGACCTCTGATGGCAAAAAGTACCAGGAGGCCAGGCTCCTCAAAGAAAAGGGCAAGGTGGGAACTCTGGGAAAAAGAAGCAGAACTGGGCCAGGTGCGTAATGGATACGCCCGGGTTTAATGCCAGAGCTAGAAAATCAATTTAGTATTGACTAAATCAAATTTGGATGTTCTAATTAGGTCATGGATGCTCCCAAACCCCAGGTATTGGGCTTAGGCGTGTTTGCCTTTAAGGCCATTGCCGATGAGAGCCGCTGGCGCATGTTGGAAATGCTCTTGAACCAGGACCTTTGTGTTGGAGCCCTGGCCAGAAGGATGGGCCTGTCCGAAGGTGCGGTCTCCCAGCACTTGCAGGTACTGAGAAAGGCCGGGCTGGTCAAGGGAGAAAAGCGCGGATATTGGACTCACTACAGCGTGGACAGGGAGGCCTTGTTACAGCTGGCCCGCAAGCTGGAAGCCATGGCTCAGCCATGCCAGCCGGGGGAAAGGAAATGTTACAGGAGTCTGTCTCAAGGGGAGATGCAGCAGGAAAGGAGGTTGGAAGCCATGGGTTGCAATGATTGCTGTCAAAGACCAGAGAAGCTCAAGGCCCGGCCCCAGCAGTGCACTCCAGAGCAGGTGAGGGAATGCCATGGAGAAGTCCCCAAACATCCCTGCGAATTTCCTGTGGCAGGTGACAAAGAAGAAAAGAAAAACCCCACGGAGCCTAGACGGAAAGCAGGGCCTGCCAAGGAGGAATGCTAGCACACCATGAAGGGCTTCAGCCTTTTTATCTTGGGGGCCCTCTTGACATCTTTCCTGGCTGATCCCAGCCGTACCCTGGAGGGTTTGAGGAGAGGGGCCAAGATGTTTCTGAAATTGATGCCCACACTGCTTACCCTTGTGGTGCTCATGTCCTTGGCCCTGTATCTCATTCCTGCTTCCCTGGTGGTGCACCTCCTGGGGGAAGGCTCCGGAATGCTGGGATGGTTTCTTGCAGGGGCCTTGGGCTCCATCCTCCTGATTCCAGGTTTCATAGCCTATCCCCTTTGCTCCACACTTTTGAAACAGGGGGCAGCAATACCTGTCATAGCCCTTTTCATCACCACCCTCATGATGGTTGGTGTCTTGACCCTGCCCTTGGAATCCAGGTACTTCGGCATCAAGGCAGCCTTGATGAGAAACGGCCTGAGCCTTCTGGGGGCAATACTAGTTGCCCTTCTCATGGCATTGAGCTATGCCATCTTCTAGGACAGGGAGCCTTGGCAGGGCGCTCAAGCACTATGGAGCTTTCTTGCTTTTCCTGGTGGGCACGATTCTCTCCTCCCGCCTCGGATGGGCTGCGGGGGAAGAACTCCTCAAGGGATTCTGGGAATTCACCCGAGAGATGCTTCTGGTGCTTCCCTTTGTGTTCATTCTCATAGGGCTCATGGATGTTTGGATCCCCAAGAAAAGAGTCGAGGACGCCCTGGGGGAGGGCTCTGGGATAAGAGGAATCCTCCTTGTCATACTGCTGGCCTTTTTCAATGCAGGCCCTCTGTACGCGGCCTTTCCACTGGCCCTGATCCTAAGACAAAAAGGCTGCAGCCTAAGAAACATTTTCATTTTCCTGGGGGCCTTCTCCGCCTTGAAGATCCCCATGCTTTCCTTTGAGATGGGCTTCATGGGAGTAAAGTTTTCCCTGCTTAGGCTCCTTTTCACCCTGCCTGTTTTTGTGGGCATAGCAATTCTCTTGGAGGCCCTCTTGGGGAGAGACTATGAGATGAAGCTCCAAAATTGATCCCAACACCCGGAGCTTAGCGGCAGCTTCCCCTCTCATGGATCAGGACCCTCTTGGGTTTTCAAAGAACAAACAAGCCTTGGGCCCTCCCACCCTTTGGCCACAGCATGAAGTTCTTTCTAAAGTTACCACTATTTCTTGCCGAAAAGATTCCAGGAAGTAAAAAAACACTTGACAAGGAAAAAGGCCGATGGTAAAGCTATCCTCACACTGGGCGGGCCCTGCGTTGAGGGCCCCTGGCTGTAGAGGGATTTTTCCTGCAGCGCATGATTTTTGTGATAAAGGACTTAGAAAAATCTCTTAGGGAGAAAGGAGGTGATGCAAAGGATTAAGGGAGTGTTTCTTGGCCTTCCTTGGGAGGGGAAGGTCGCATGTGGGTGCGAAGACCAAAGTAGAGGAGGGAAAGACATGAGAAAAACATTTTTGGCGCTTTTTGCCGGGCTTGCCCTGATTCTGGCCTTTACGGTTCCTGGCCAGGCTCAGAATGTGGGCAAGTATCTCGGCCAGGCCGACTTCAACATCAGGGGTGATTACTGGATTGCGGGCGGATCCAACGACAACATGTTCGATTTCGACGATGATATCCATGATGCCCGCAGGTATCTGTATCAGCGTTTTCGCTGGTGGATAGACACCTCCATCGAGGGTAAGTACGGCGGCACCTTTGGCTTTGAGCATGACTGGATCTGGGGCTCCAACGTGACCCAGACTGGCACTGCGAACAACACAGCTGTTGGGGATGTGGCCAGGGGTGATGACCTCAACAACACCAAGCTAAAGCATGCTTACATCTGGTTTTTGATCCCCGGAACCCCGGTGAAGGTCACGGCAGGTCTTCAGGGCTTTGGCGGTCTTGAGCCCAACAACATCATGTATGCCCGTGACGATTACTTTGGGGTGAGGCTGGATGCTCCCATCATCAAGAACGTGCTCAACGTCTCTGGATGGTGGATCAAGCTCAACGAGGGCGAGGGTTCCATTCTTACTGGCGCCACAGCCAGCCCGGTGAATCTCCATGATTTCGTAGGTGGAGCATACCACGGGGACAGGGACGATGCTGATCTTTATCTGATCAACGTATCTGGTGCCCTGACCAAGTGGTTCCGCTTTGGGCAGTACAACCAGTGGGTGCATGTGGCAGAAGGTGGCCAGCACTGGCTGGATTTCGGTGCCAGGACCCAGCAGATCGGTGGCCGCTTTGGAGCCCAGATGATAGCCGGTGATTACCTGTGGCATGGTCTTTGGATCGCCATAGAGCCCACCATCGGCTCCCTGCCTGTTTATTTCAGAGCCCATGGGAACTACTTCTGGGGCACAACCAGGGAAGGCAACGACGATGTGCCGGGCATTGCTGCGGGCTATGCGCCCGTGCTGGATCCCAGTGGGTGGGCTGTTTTGGCCCATGCAGGTGTGAAGCCAGGCCCCTTTGACATAGGTATTAGGTTTGCATGGTTCAGCGGAGTGGACCTCGAGGACCTGGAAACTGACGGCAAGTGGAAGGGTTGGTCCAGCGTGGATGCATTCCACGGCCAGTTCGAGCTCTTCGAGGGCGGGTACAAGAGCTGGTCCCAGGGCTGGTCCACTTACACCGGAGCTCCCCGCGGACATGCTTATGTTGCCCTGGATGCCACATGGCAGACCACCAAGCAGCTGAGCCTGAACCTGCTGGCTGGGTACATCTGGGCCACAAACAAATGGGACAAGCCCGTTGGCGCCTGGTTTGATCCCGATGGCGGCTCCAACTCCAGCAAGAGCCTGGGCTGGGAAGTGGATCTGACGGCTACCTACAAGATCTACCCCAACCTGACCCTGGATCTGATCGGTGCCTACTTCTTCGCAGGCAAGGGTCTGGATCATGCTATTGTTTATGGTAACGTTCCTTCTATAGGCGGAGCTGACGATGCCTGGGAGCTCTTCTGGAGGCTGAGGTACGTGTTCTAAAAGTCCCCATTGGGGCCAAAGCAAGGGGGGCCTCTGGGCCCCCCTTTTTTTGTGGTATGTATAGGCCCTCCTGGTTGTTTTTGTGTTGCACTCTCTTAGAGGCATGCGATTCCCTCAACAAGGCCCTGAGCGGACTTTTCCCTTTGCATGTTGACTCTAACCTTCCTAGGGCGTACCATCCCAACTTAGAGTTGATCATTGAGCCAGAGCTTAGTTGCCAGCCCGTAAACTTTCCGGGACAGGAGGTGTCAAAATAACAAAAATATTCATTGAAGGGGGCCAGCCCAAGCAGTTGCAGCCCGTCCACTTGGGCTTTTTAGGCCAAGCTTTCCCAGGAGGTCTTCTCCCATGAAGAGAAAACAGCGCAACTTTCTTTTTGCCGGGTTCCTGTTGGCAGCCACGGCCCTTCCCTTTGGGGTTCAGGCAGCCACGGTTCGCGTGGCCATACTGCCTTTCCAGGTTCACAGCGGCGAGGACCTGAGCTATCTCCAGAGGGGCATCCAGGACATGCTCTCCACCAGAGTCTCCCAGCAGGGAGCCGTACAGGTGGTGGATCGAGGCCAGATAGCCTCTCTTGAGAAGGAACTGGCCTCCGCAGTGGATGTCTCCAAGGCCGCTGCCTTGGGCTCCAAGCTGGGGGCTGATTTCGTGGTCTTTGGGAGCATCTCCAAGTTGGGGACCCACGTGAGTCTAGACGGCCAGGTGGTGGACGTGAAGGCACGTGCAACCAAGGCCAGTCTGGCAGCAGAGGCACCCAACCTGGACGGGGTAATACCCCAGGTGAGCCGCCTTGCCCAGGAAATAAGGGCCGCTGCCCTGGGACAGGCCCAGCCTGCTGCCAGGGGCGTACAGCAGAGCCAAGCGGCTCCCACTGCTTCTACCCAGCCAGCTGCGGGGCTTCCCCAGCAGCAGCTCGTTGCCCCTGCTCCTGGAGTCACATATCCGGTTCCTCCCGGTGGTTACCCGGTGCCTCCTGGAGGATTCACAGGGGGGAAGGCCGAAGAACTCTTCAGCCGTTCCGATGAGGAAGGAGGCGTGATAGTGAATCAGGGCCCGAGCATAAATCCGGCCTTCATCATGGCCTACCAGGCTGACAAGATGAGAAGGGGTTATGTGAAGACCCCAGAGCTTAACCTCTCAGATATCCAATCCTTGGATGTGGGTGATTTGGATGGGGATGGAGCCAATGAAGTCGCCATAGCAGACGAAGAGAAGCTCCACATTTACAAGGACATCTTTGGAGATCCCAGCAAGAAGGTGGTTCTGACCCCTGTTCCTAGGCATGCAAAGATCCTCTCCATAGATGTGGCGGATGTGAATCGAAACGGCACTGCCGAGATCTATGTAACAGCCATAGTGGAAAAGGGTGAGACCATAGCCTCCGCCATAGTGGAGTACAGAGACGGGAAGTATCAGGTCATAGCCAAAGACGTACCTTATTTCTTCAGGGTCCTAAGGAGCACTCAGGAGGGACAGATCCTCTTCGGCCAGGAAAAAAGACAGCGTTTCATGGCAGATCGGGCCAGGGATTCCATGTTCAATCCCTTCTTGAGCCCAGTGCGCCTCAGATGGGAAGGTGGAAAGCTGGTGGCCGGGGAGGAGCTGACCCTGAAAGATCCTGTGTGTATCCTGGGGCTCACTGCGGTGGATGTGGATAGAGACGGCACAGACGAGTACCTTGGCTTCGACCAGAGGGACTATCTCAAGCTCTACAACGCCAAGGGGGGCATAGTCTGGGTCAGCTCAGATCCTTACGGCCGCACGGCCAATTTCTTCCTCAAAGATTTCAAGCAAGAGTTTCCCAGTACCGTGGACGCTCCGGACCCGAGGGTCTGGCTGCCCCCCAGGATAGTCACAGTGGACCTGGACGGGGACGGCATAGAAGAGGTGGTGGTTTGTCACAACTACGAGCCACTCAAGCTCCTGGCCAACTCCCGATTCTTCACCAAGAGCGCGGTCTTCAGCCTCTCATGGGACGGTGTGGACTTCATGGAAAACTGGCGCACCAGGGAGATGAAGGGATATGTGGCCGACTATCAGGTCAAGGACGTAGATGGGGACGGCAAACCAGAACTGCTGGTGGGGCTTGTGTACAAGAGGGGAACCATGGATTATCTTAAGACCAACGCTGCCTTGATAGCCTTCCAGCTAAACGTGGAGAAGGCCAAGACCCCCATGGAGAGGGCCTTGAAGATGCCCGCTGCGCCCCCACCCAAAAAAGAAGATGGATCCATATTCCCCACAATTAAGTTTTGAACAAGACCCAAAGGAAAGATTCGGGTCATCGGGCGGGTAACACAACCCGCCCGAGGATTTTTGGAGCAATTGCCACAGGCTGGCCTAATCCAGGAGATGCGCTTCGGCAAACACCGGCCCCTGGAATCCCAAGGATGGCCCCACGGGCACCCAGAAGGCTCCTTTTTTACTAAGAACCTGACAAGGATCAACCCTTTTGAATCACATGGGGCCTTCTTGAACCAACACGCTCCATCCCCAAGGCCCTCATGATTTCGGGAAGTTTTTCCCTGGCTGCCTTTTCTCCAATGGCCACATAGTCTGGCATCTTTTGGAAATCATACCACTTGATGTTGCCCACTCCTGGATGGATGAGTATGTCTGCTCTTTGGGTTTGAATCCTGGTCAGTTCTGCCGCCATGATGTCGTCCGCCCTGAACAAGACCTCTATGCCGGAGAGTCCCTCCACATCCTCCCCAATGCACTTCTCAACATTTACTGCCAGGACCAGATCCGCCCCCAGGCTTTTTGCCGCTTCCACAGGGACCATGGCCACCACCCCGCCGTCCACAAGGAGCCTTCCTCCCAATCTGACTGCCTCAACCACCCCCGGGTAAGTACAGCTGGCATATACAGCATCTCTGAGAGAACCCTCCTTGAGGAGCACTCCCTCACCGGTTTCCAAGTCCGTTGCCATGGCGGCAAAGGGTATCCGCGTGCCCTCCATGCGCAGATCCGGAATAAAATAGGCCAGATTCTCCAGAAACTCCTCCCTAGATATCAGGTAAGGCCGGGTAAGGGCCATGGCCAGCAAGAACTCCTTCTTGATAAAAGAAGCTATGCGGCTAAAAAGCGGGGCGTCCTTGGCTCCATCTGCCTGAGCCATCAGGTTGAACCGGGCTCTTCGGAAGGTGTCGCTAGAAAGGTAGCTCTTGATCCTCTCCTCCAGCCTTCGCCCGCTAAGAGAAAGGGCATAAAACGCTCCCACCAGGGCACCTATGCTGGTGCCTGCAACACACGAGACCTGGATCCCCGCATCTTCCAGTACCTTGAGCACACCCACATGAATGCCTCCCCTGGCCCCTCCACCACCCAGAGCCAGGCCCAGTTTGGGCTGCCTCTTTCTGCGGAAAATCACTTTTCTGCCCCTTTTCCCAAACTTCCCACAAGCCTTCAATCCCCAGGAGAGTCTACCCGGATTCATGTAAGTAGAAAAGGTCAAACCCCGGGGCACAGCAAAGCAAAAGGATGAAAACTTAGCCTCTTACCCTGCCCTTCATACATGTTTTGCAGCGGGACACCCTGGATCTTGGGCCACCCAGGGGCTATGCTCAATGTACATGTGTAGTTTTGATATCCTGTGGGGAATTTCTTCTGGGGGAGACTCATATGGTTTCTTTCGGCCTGATGTACGATTTTTTCATGGAGCCTCTAGATGCTCTCAAGGTTAAAGCTTGGCGCAGGTGGGTGGTTTCGGTCCAGGGGGAAAGGGTATTGGAGATCGGGGTGGGAACAGGTCTTAATCTTCCAAGATACCAGGCCAGCAAGAAGCTTTTTGTCCTGGATCCCAGAAGAGATTTTCTGATCAGGGCCCGCAGGAGGGCCAGAGCTTCCAGTTTCAATAGATCCCCTGAGTTCATGCAGGCAATGGGCGAGGGCCTTCCTTTCCAGAATGGGGTTTTCGACGCAGCAGTCTTTTCCTGGGTTCTTTGCACGGTTTTGGATCCCATGAGCACACTTCAGGAGATAAGCCGCGTGTTGAAGCCAGGAGGGACCATCAGGTTACTGGAGCATGTGAGGCTTAAAGGCGGATTGCCTGCCCTTTTCCAGGACCTCATGACCCCTGCCTGGAGCAGGCTTGCCGGTGGTTGCCATCTCAACCGAGACGCAGTCCATCTGGTTCATGAGGCAGGATTTAAGAACGTGCAGGTAGTGCAAATGCTGGGGAAAATGGTCGTGGGCATAGAGGCCTTCAAACCGCTTGGAAACCTCTGATGGTCCTGCCCAATGACATGCCTCACGAGAAAGACCCCACCAGGAGGCCTTCCATCCAGAGAAGATGCGGAACATGTCATTTCTGGGGCTTGCGCCATGGCGCGCGCAACCTGGGATATTGATGTCTGGATACGACCTAGACGGGCCAGAGGTGTCTTCTGCCAGGTTTTGGGTAAGGGGGGGATCTCTGGAGGATCCCCCATTCATGTTCTTTACTCGATCTTCTTAAAAGCCTTGGCCTTGGCCCCACATACCGGGCATGTATCAGGTGCTTCCCCTTCTGCCGTGTGCCCGCAGATGGTGCAGACCCAGTAAGGATAGGTCTCCTGGGCTTTCCCCAGGTTGTCCAGCAGTTTCTGGTAAAGGGCCGCGTGGGTCTTTTCCACCTCATTGGCATAGGTGAAGGTCCTTTCCGCCTCCTTGTTCCCCTCTGCCTTGGCAGCCTCTATCATCTCCGGGTACATCTTCTTGAACTCGTGGGTCTCCCCTGCGATGGCCTCCTGGAGGTTCTCCTTTGTACTCCTGATGCCTTTCATGGCCCTTAGGTGATTGTGGGCGTGGACGGTCTCGGCCTCGGCCGCAGCGCGAAATAGCCTGGCAGCCTGTACATAGCCCTCTTTCTCGGCCTGTGCGGCAAAGGCCAGGTACTTCCTGTTGGCTTGTGACTCACCTGCAAAGGCCTCCTTCAGGTACTGCTCGCTTTTTCCCATTTCTCTTTCCTCCTTGGATATGGATTTAAGGAACTCGGGCGGCTCCTTTCTAATAGGCTTCGCCTGAAGCTGTACCCTGTTGGGCGCTCCTGGTCAAAAACAGCCTATAAGCCCATGCCTGATAGATTATCACTATGGGGACAAAAACCAATGCCACTGCAAGCATTATCTTCAGCGTCAAAGCACTTGATGCAGAGTTATGGATCGTCAGGCTGTATGCTGCATCCAGGCTGGAGGGGATCATGGCCGGATACATGCCCACCACTCCGAAAAGAGTGGCACAGGCGATGGCCATCCCTGAGAAGGCCCAGGCCCTCCACCACTGTCGCCTGCCCAGACTCAAACGGGACAAGACCAGCCCGGCCATGGCCAATGCTGGCAAGACAAGAAGAACTGGATATGACAGATAATTCTCATAGAGGCTAGTGGCCTGGGCTGTAAAAGCTAAGAAAGATGCAGCTACTGCCAGTAGCAAAATCCAGATCCTGCGGGCCATTCGAGCAGATGAATCCTGCAAAGAAGCCCCCGTGCGTATACATAACCAAAGAGCTCCATGATGGGCAAACAAAAGCACGAAGAGCACTCCTCCCAAGAGTCCGTAGGGATTCAGAAGGGTAAGGATGGTTCCCTGGAAGATCCCCTCCCGATCAATGGGGATCCCCTGGAACAGGTTGGAAAAGGCCACTCCCAAAAGCAGAGCCGGGACGAAACTTCCAAGGAACAGACACCCATCCCAAAGCTTTTTCCAAGCAGCATTTTCCAGCTTTGCTCTGAATTCCAAGGCCACGGCCCTGAGAATCAGGGCAAACAGAAGAAGCATCAAGGGACTGTAAAGGGCGCTGAACATGACCGCGTAAGTGCTCGGGAAGGCTGCAAAGGTTACACCCCCTGCAGTGATGAGCCACACCTCATTGCCGTCCCAGAAAGGGGCCATGGATTCGTAGATAGCCTTTCGATTCTCCTCGCTTTTCCCCAAAAGGGGTGAAATGGTCCCTATTCCAAGATCAAAACCATCCAACACGAAGTAAACGGCCCAAAGAATACCCCACAGAAGAAACCAAACTGTCTCCAGCATGGCTGAGGCCTCCTCTTTCTTCAGTTTCCAGGTGTTATGGGCTCGGGCTCCGGTCCTGCCTTTATGTAACGAGCCATTAGCCAGAAGGCCAGAATCCCTATCAGAGAATAAAGCACCAGGAAGCCAACCAGGGTGAAGGCCACCTGAGATGTTGATACTGGTGAGACCGCCTCGGAGGTTCTCATGAGGCCGTATACGATCCAGGGTTGCCTTCCCACCTCTGCCACGGTCCAGCCCAAAGCACAGGCCACATAGGGCAAGGGAGTTGCCCACAGCATGAGTCTTAGGTATCCGGGGCTGGATTGCAACTTGTTTCGCTTGAACCATCCCGCCAAACTCAGCAGTACAAAAAGGCAGCCCAGGGTGACCATGAGCCGGAAAGAGAGAAAGGTAATGAGCACCGGGGGCCTGTCTTCTTTGGGGAAATCCAGGAGCCCTTTGACCGTGGCCCCGGGGTCGTGGTGGGCCAAGAGACTCATGACTCCCGGGATCCTGCCCCATTGCAGGAGATTCCCATCATTGGAGGGGGAGGGCAGCGCCAGCAGGTAAACGGGAGCAGACGCCTGGGTTTCCCAGAGGGCCTCCAAGGCCGCCAGTTTTGTGGGCTGTTTTTCGGCCAGATCAGCCCCGTGCAGATGCCCCTCCACGAGCTCAAAGATGGAGAAGATAAGGGCCATGATCAGCCCCATTCTGAAGGATCTTGAAAAGAAGCTGGTATGCTGTTTCTTGAGGAGGTGATAGGCGCTGGCCCCCATGATCACGAATCCGGTGAGCACGTAGGCCCCGGCCACAGTGTGAAAGAATGTGAGGATGGCGTATTGCTGCGAAACCACGGCCCAGAAGTCAGTAAGCTCCGCCCTGTTGTTTCGTAGCACATAGCCCACAGGATGCTGCATCCAGGAGTTGGCTATCAAGATCCACACAGCAGAAAGGTTTGAAGCCGCTGCCACAAGCCAGATGCTCACGCAGTGAGCCTTGGCCGAAAGCCTGTTCCAGCCCAGAGCCCAGACAGCTATGAAGGTGGACTCCAGGAAAAAGGCCGCAGTTGCCTCAATGGCCAGCAGAGATCCGAAGATGTCCCCCACATATCTGGAGTAGCCAGACCAGTTGGTACCAAACTGAAATTCCAGGGTGATCCCTGTGACCACACCCACCACGAAATTGGTGAGGAAAACTCTGCCCCAGAAACGGGCCATCCGCCGATACTCGGGATCTCCCTTGCGCACGTAAAGGGTCTCCATGATGGCTATGAGCACCGAGAGACCTAAGGTAAGGGGCACGAAGAGAAAATGAAAATAGGTTGCCACCGCAAACTGAAGCCTGGATAGAATCAATGGGTCCATCGGGCCTCCTTTACGTTCGAGTCTCTCCCCCTGTGTCGGAGCATTTCCACTTGGGGGCTACTTTGTGTTCTCTGGGCTGGCCTGGAAACAGGTTTCACCCTCCAGCAGGCTTTTGAAATTGGCCTCTGAGAGGGTCTGGCGAAGCTGCTCCCTGGCCTTGCACCATGTCTTGTGGACCATGCAGTGGGAACTTCTGGAACAACTCTCGGGTCTAAGCAGACAGTCGTTCAGGAAAAGCTCCCCCATGACCGCCTCTACCACCTCCAGGAGACTGATCTTCTCCGGGCTTCGGCTCAGGCGGAATCCTCCCCTGGCCCCTTGCAGAATCTCCACGATTCCGGCCCTGGCCAGTTGCTGGCCTATCTTGGCCAGAAATGGTTCGGGGATCTCCATGGCCTGGGCCACCGCCCATCTAGGAGTAATCTCTCCCGACTCTCTCTGGGCAAGGTAAAGAACGCACCTGACAGCATACTCACCTGCTCTGGAAAGTCTCATGCAAACCTACACTGAATTAAAGTAAATTGGATCTTGTTAGTCTTCTATCACATCACCAGAACCTTGTCAACAAATTTTTTGGGGCCTCCAGGATATTTTTTAAGGATATGAAAGAAGACCTACCATCCCTGGACGGGTGGATGCTCTTGCGCGCATCCGTAAGGGGGGCCTGGCCCATTGGGGGCAGGCGTAATTGTACCCTCTCATAAGACCCCAAAAACCCATAAGGTTTTTCAACGGGGAGTGGTCAAAATCCCGGGCGGTCTAAAGAACGGTACTGGATGGCCTCTGAGACGTGCTGGACTCTTATATCCTGAGACCCTTCCAGATCCGCTATGGTACGCGCAATTTTCAGGATGCGGCCGTAAGCTCGGGCGCTCATGCCCAAACGATCCACAGCGGTCTCCATGAGTTTTCTGGAAGGCTCATCCACAGAGCAAAACCTCCTGATGTGCCTGCTTGTCATCTGTGCATTGCAGTAAATCTTGAGTCTTTCGAACCTGAGCCTCTGTACCTCCCTGGCCGCATCCACCCTGGAGCGGATCTCATCAGATCCCTCCAGGGCTTCTTCCCCTGCCAACTCCTGGTAGCTGAGGGCCGGCACTTCCACATGTAGGTCTATCCTGTCCAGGAGGGGTCCGGAGATCCTTGTCCTGTATCGAATCAACTGGGGAAGGCTGCATGTGCAGGTATGCTTCGGGTCCCCGTAATACCCGCAGGGACAGGGGTTCATGGCTGCCACCAGCATGAAACGAGCTGGATAGGTAAGAGAAGATGCAGCCCTGGAAATGGTCACATGACCATCCTCCATGGGCTGGCGAAGCACCTCCAATACGTTTTTCCTGAACTCCGGGAATTCGTCCAGAAAAAGCACTCCGTTGGTGGCCAGACTAACCTCTCCGGGCTTGGGAACCGCACCCCCTCCTATGAGTCCGGCATCGGATATGGTGTGGTGTGGAGCCCTGAAAGGCCTTGTGCAGACCAGGGCCTTCTTGTCCGGCAACACCCCTGCCACGCTGTACACCTTGGTGGTCTCCAGGGCTTCTTCGAAGGTCATCTTGGGAAGGATCGTGGGAAGCCTCCTGGCCAGCATGGTCTTGCCTGAGCCTGGAGGCCCCACCATTATGACGTTGTGGCCTCCTGCTGCAGCTATTTCCAGGGCTCTTTTCACATGTTGCTGCCCCTTCACATCCCTGAAGTCCACATCGTAGCTCCAGCCCTGCTGAAACAGCACATCCAGGTCCACCTCCACTCTACTCAAACTGTTTTCCCCGTTCAGAAACTCCACCACCTGGACCAGATCAGAGGCTCCAAGCACCTCCACACCATCCACCACCGCTGCTTCCTGTCCGTTCTCCACAGGAAGAATCAGCCCCCTGATGCTGCTCTGGCGGGCTGCTATTGCCATGGGCAAGGCCCCTCTGACAGGCTTTATGCGCCCGTCCAAAGAGAGCTCTCCAAGCATGACATATTCCTTGAGCAGGCCCGGGCTAACAGTGCCTTGAGCTGCAAGGATACCAACGGCTATAGGCAGGTCAAAACCAGATCCTTCTTTTTTGACATCTGCAGGAGCCAGGTTTACGGTTATCCTGTCGGGCGGGAAGCGATACCCTGCATTTTTTATGGCTGCTTTTACTCTATCCTTGGACTCCTTTACCGCAGCTTCAGGAAGCCCCACCGTGGCAAAAGCCGGAAGCCCCCTGGTGATGTCTACCTCCACCTCCACCAGAAATGCATCTATGCCCATGACAGCACTGCTCAAAACCTTGGCCAACATTCGGCCGCCCCCTTCAGGGGCAAGTTGCAAAAGGCCGTCCACTGCCATGGCTCCTGGAAGGGGTCAACTCCTCATTCTTTCTCCAGCCTCTTTGAGCACCCTGAGCCTGTTGGCCTCAGCCAAAAAGGCCTGGTAGGCCTTTCTTTCTTCTTCCTGAAGCAAGCGCCTGTTGGTAACCTGAAGGGCCAACTCGGCCTCCCTCTGACATCTCTTCCACCTGGCTGCCAGCCTCTCCAGCCTGGTCCTGCTGGCCTGAAGATCTTCTTGCAGCCTCACCACGCCCTCCCGGGGCCCATATCTTGCCTTGTAATCCACCATGAGCATTCGTGCCTGACGCTCCCTCAGGAACTGGTCCTTTCTTCGATGAGCCAGATCTCTTGTGAAAGACACAAACCCGCGCACAAGGCCTGCGAGGAGCAAAGCCAGGCCCAGGCAGATGACCGGATCGCTAAATACAGTCATCACGGACCTCCAGGCAGCCAAACACCCCGTCTTGGAAACCCCATTGTTTGCTTGTTTCGATGACCGAAAAGACGATCTTATCCGGCGCCTACTATAATAAACGAGTTGAGCCAGGTCAAGTACTCTGTCATCCTTGTCTGGAGCTGGCCATGCGGGCCGATCCTTGAGTGATTTCTCTTTGTTGCCTCTCTTGTACAGCCCTTTTACGAGCAGGCAATCCCTTTCTTGCTGGAAAAGTCCCTTTCTCACGGCAGCCTGTGCTCAACGAGTCAGATTGACAAATCAGGGCCGTTTCCTTATAACCTCTGTGGGATGAGTAAGGTAACGCTTCATGTCCTGCACTCCAGGGACGAGATCGCAGAAAGGGTCCGGTGGTTGGGAAAGCGGATTTCCCAGGACTACCAGGGCAAATTCCCTTTGCTTGTTGGCATTTTAAAGGGTTCTTTCGTGTTTCTGGCAGATCTCATGCGCCATCTGGATGTGCCCGTGCATGTGGACTTTGTGAGGCTGGCCAGTTACGGAGATTCCATGGAAAGCTGCGGGAAGGTCAGGTTCACCAAAGACCTGGAACTTCCTGTGGATGGAAGGGATGTGCTTGTGGTGGAGGACATCGTAGATACCGGCAGAACCCTCAAGGAGCTGCTTGAGGAGCTGGCCCGACGAGGGCCCAGCTCCCTTAGAAGTTGCTGTTTGCTGGACAAGAGGCATCGCCGGGAAGTGCCTTTGGAAATCGACTATGTGGGCTTTGTGGTACATGAAGGCTTCTTGGTGGGCTACGGGCTGGACTGGGCGGAGTCCTACAGACATCTTCCGGACATCTGTGTGGTAGAACCGGGCAGGCAATCCTCTGAGGAGGCCGGCCCGGACAAGGGAGCAAAATCATGATAATACAATGCGAGAACTGCCAGGCCAAATTCCGCCTGGATGATTCCAAGATCCCGGAGCAGGGAAGAAAGGTACGCTGCTCCAAGTGCAGCCATGTCTTCTTCGTGCAGAAAGAACCCCTGCCCTCGGCCCCACCCCCACAGGAGCCCCAGCATGCCGCATGGGAAGCCTCCAGCTGGGAGCCCTCCCCTTCGCCGCAGGCGCAACCTTTAAGCTCCGAGCCGGAGCCCATCTTCGAGCCTACCGTGCGCATAGATCTGGCAACCCAGGAGGAAGAACCTCCCTTGACTGATGAGGAACAAGTTCCAGAACCAGCGCCGCCTAGGCCCAAAACTCAAAGAAACCTCATACGCCCCCTGCTTTTGACAGCAGCAGGGGTGGCTGCCTTGGCCATCGTGGTGGTGGTCTTGGCCCGCTTGGGCCTCATCCCCTTGCAACTGGAGGAACCCAAGGAGTCCCCCATTGCACAGCTGATAATAGATCAGAGCCAGCTTCAGGGAAAATGGGAGAAGAACGCCCAAGTGCCTCGGATATTCATCATCAACGGAACCGTGATCAACCAGTCCAAGAAACCCAGAGCCTTTGTGAAGGTGCGGGGATTGCTTTTGGACAAGTCTGGCAAGACTGTCAAAGAGGTTTGGGCCTTTTGCGGAAACTCCATACCCATGGAAGACCTTCGCACCAAGGCTCCCAGTGAAATCCAAAGCATCATGCGAAACAGGGAAGGCGAAAAGGGAGCAAACAAGCTGCTGGCTCCAGGTGCCAGAATTCCCTTCACTTTGGTTTTCTTCGAGATCCCGGAAGGGGTGGAAACCTTCGGCGCCGAAGTGGTGGAAGCCCAGATCCCGAGCGGCTGAGCCAGGATCAGATATTCTTGGGACAAGGTCTCGGCCCTCTCGAGCTGAAAGCTGCCTATGGGACTCCATGAGCGGATTCGCAGTGCCATGTTGAGCGTTATGTGCGTCCTGATCTTGGGCACCCTGGGCTATCACCTCATCGAGGGATGGAACCTGATGGATTCCCTTTACATGACGGTGATCACCCTGACAACCGTGGGATATGGAGAGGTGCATCCCCTTGTGCGAACAGAATCCCGTATATTTACGATGGTTTTGATCCTTGGAGGCATGGGGGTGGTATTCTATGCCCTGGGCAGTCTGGCCCAGGGGCTGGTGGAGGGTGGAATCAGGGAAATCGTAGGGAGAAAGAAGTTGGAAAAACTCATCCATTCTCTATCCCATCATTGCATCATATGTGGCTTCGGTCGCATTGGCCGCTCCATAGCCCAGGAGCTGACTCAGGCCAGGGTGGCCTTTGTGGTCATAGAGAAGAATCCCGAGGCTCTCCATGAATTGGAGGAACTGGGTTACATGGGTCTTTCGGGAGATGCCACCTCCGAGGAGGTCCTCAAAGAGGCCGGGGTGGAGCGGGCCAGAGCACTGATTTCCGTGGCTTCCACAGATGCAGACAACCTCTACATAACCCTCACCGCCAAGAGCCTAAACCCCAATATCCAGGTCATAGCCAGGGCTGCCGAGGCTCCAGCCGAGCGCAAGCTGGCCTGGGCGGGCGCAGATAGGGTGGTTTCCCCGTACAGAATGAGCGGGCAGCGCATGGCCAACCTGATCCTGAGGCCTACGGTGGTGGAGTTCATGGAGTCCTCCCTCTCAGACCCTTCGGTGGATCTGGTCATGGAGGAGGTCCATCTACCTTCCCAAGGGGACTTTGTGGGTCAGGACATCCTCTCCTCGGGACTGAGGAAGGATTACGGTCTCATAGTGGTGGCCATAAAGAGAAAGGCTGGGGGCTTCGTGCTGAACCCAGGCGCAGAAGAAATCCTTCAGGCCGAAGATGTACTGATTGCTTTGGGCAAGAGGGAGGACTTCGCCCGCCTGTCCAAGAGAATCGCCCCCACCAAGAAGCTCTAGCCAGCAGGACTCACAAGGGTTGCCCCATGTGTCATAAGCCCAAGATGTAATAAACCCTTCCCTCCAAGGCCTCCATCTTGCATCCAAAAGGCACCTTGCCCTCGGAGCTGCCAACCTCTAAGCAAGGCATCTTGGCCCTTGGGACTGTTGCACCCCCGGTTCCGGCCGAGGTGGGTATCACGCATAACTGTGGAGGCCAGATAGCAGGAAGTTGACCCCGAAGTACGTAAAGAGCGTGGCACCGAATCCAGCCATGGACAGAATGGCCGTGCGTTTTCCGCTCCAACCTCGGGAGAGCCTCGCATGGAGAAAAGCCGCATAGACAAGCCAGGTTATCAGCGACCAGGTCTCTTTGGGGTCCCAGCTCCAGTAAGTTCCCCAGGCCACATCCGCCCAAATGGCCCCTGTGATTATCCCTATGGAAAGAAAGGGGAAGCCCACGGCTATGGCCCTATAGTTGAGGTGGTCCAGGATTTCTTCAGAAGGTATCAAGCCTGCTGCTATTCCCCTGGGATTGAGCCTTCCCCTCAGGATGTAAAGCACGCTGACCCCGAAGGAGACGGCAAAGGCCGCATATCCAAGAAAACATGTTATCACGTGGGCCGTGAGCCAGTTGCTCTGAAGAGCAGGCACAAGGGGTCTTATGTTGGTGTCAAAAAGAAGAGAGCCCAGCCCCAGACTGAGAAATGGAAGCGGAGCCACGAAAGCCCCTATGGTTCTGTTCTTGTAGCGAAGCTCAATGATCAGGTATATGAGAGCTATTGCCCAGGCAAAGACTATCATGGACTCATACTGGTTGGTCAGGGGTATCCTTCCGTGGCCCAAGTCATGCGACTCCAGCCAACGATGCACAAAGCCCACTCCATTGAGCACCCAGGCCGCTGCCATGAGACTTGTGGCGATCCTTCCCACCCAGGTGGATCTGCTGGCGGCGCATATAACGTACCCAAACCAGGCACCCAGGTAAATCAGAGAGACCCCGCTCAAAAGAGTGGCGCTATTCATTCTTGCCCTCCTTGTTGCTGAACCTAAGCCCCGCCTTTTGTTGCCACGCCCCACATAGCCTCTCCAGAGCTCTGTCCAGCCCTGGCAGGTCCCGTGAGGAAGAGCCAGCCACCCAGCACACCACCTTGTTCTTGCGGGCTTGTACCCGCACCCAGAGTCTCCTATGGGCCCCCAGGAAAGCCATGGCGCATCCAGCCATAATGAGAAAACAGCCCACCCACACAATCCATACCCCGGGGTCCTGTTTCACCTGCAGCCCTGTCCAACGGGTCTCCTGGGCATCCAGAAGCCTTAGGTGCCAGCCTTCCAGCACAGCCCTGCTGTCTCTCTGGAAAACCCATCCTGTGACGGGCGGACCCTCGGGTTTCAGATGGCTGAGCAGCACCGCTGGCCCCCGGCCCTGAAGATCTGATTCGTATCTGAGGAATCTTACTATCACACGGCCCTGGGGATCCAAGGCCACGGTGTCGCCCGGCTCCATCTTGAATTGCCTGGGCGGCACAGAGGAGTCCTGGCGTGCCTCCAGGGTTATCCTGGCGTTGGCACCGTAGCTGGCCTGGTAGAACACGTATCCTTCAAAACTCATGGGGTGGTTTACCCTCAGAGGGCCTTCCAAGACCACCTTCCCGTCTTTTAGAAAAACCAGATCACTCCTGTATTCCTTGGGAGTGCCGTCAGGGTAATGGCTGAGGTGAAACTTCTCGCAGCGCACCTCAAAGCCAAGCTTGCGCCAGCTCTTCCCTCCTCTTTCCTGAACCCTGTCAAGCCCCTCTCCTTCCTGAATCTGCATAAAACCTTTGAACCCGAAGGCAAACCCTATGGCAGCCCCCAACAGCACCAAGAGCACTCCTGTATGAGCCACGTAGGCTCCCAGTCTGCTCCACCTGCCCCTTTGGGCCAGAAAATGGACCTCATTGCCCAGCTTTTCCACCCTGGCCTTCCAGCCCCCTTGGAGCAGCTCTGCCCGGAGAGAATCCACCAGGTGGGACAAATCATCCCCTTCCAGGACTCTCCTGACCGGCAGCGAGCGGAACAGGGCATCGCTTAGGGGCCTCTGGGGGGCTTTGAGAGCTTTCCAGGTGGCGGGCAATCTTTTCAGAGAACAGGCCGTTATGTGCACAACCAGCGCTCCCAGAAGCCCCAAGAACCACCAGCTGTGGAAGAGGTCCGTCATACCCATGAGATCCAGCAGCTTGGCCGCCACCGCACCGTACATCCGCAGGTATTCCTCGTAAGGCAGATTCTGGGGTACCAGAGTTCCTATGACCGAGGCTGCGGCCAGAAGTAAGAAAAGCACCAGGGTCAATCTGAGGGAACTCAGGGTTCTCCAGAAGCCTTCCCCTCGGCGGGGCCCAACCGATTCACTCACGATATCTTTCTCACTCTTCCAGGATCGCCACGGCCCTGATCCATCCAGCACTGGCGCCCTTGATCTTTATGGGGAAGCAGCAGAAGGTAAACCCACAAGATGGAAGCTTGTCCAGATTGCAAAGCTTCTCAATGTGAAGGTATGAACGCTCTATGCCAGCGAAGTGGGCTTCCCATATGATGGAGGGGTCTCTGTTTTCTTGAAATTCTCTGGCAATAAAGGCAAGAGGCCTGTCCCAACTCCATGCATCTGTACCCACCACCTTGACTCCGTGATCCAGGATCCACAAGGTAGACTCCCGGGTCATGCCAGCCCCTTTGAGCATATACTGGGCACTTCCCCAGGCCCGATCCGCACCGGTCATTATCAGCACTATGTCCCCCTCCTGGATCGGCCTTCCCATCACAGAAACTGCCTGTTGCAAATCCCGAACCGTTATCCTCTCTCCATCTGCCTTGTGCCTCAAATCCAACACCACCCCTGGTCCAAAACACCACTCCAGGGGGATCTCGTCTATGGTCAGAGACCTTTTCCCACGGTCCATGGTAGGATGGTAGTGGTAGGGAGCATCCAGGTGAGTCCCCGAATGTGTTGAAAGTTCCACCTTCTCGGCAGCCCATCCCATGCCGCCAGGCAGGTCTTGCGGCCCGATGCCAGGGAAAAAGGATTTCATGCTTTCTGCCCCGGCTTTGTGATCCATGTAATGGATCTTTGGGATCATTTCGGGGGGGTCACTGGGAAGCCCGTCTTCTATGGCTATGCTAAGGTCCACGAACCTCCGCCGGCTCACTGGTAACCTCCGTGTTTTACTCAACATTGTACGGCGGGTGGCCCCCGGGGTCAATCCGATCTCCATACCTTGATGTTACAAAAGGTATTCTGTGGCCAGCACGTCTGTTCTTGCCACCAGCCAAAGGATTCCGTAACATGTGTTGGTTGCAATTGAGGCGAAGGGGATAACTGCCTGAGAGGGCCGGGTTTTGGCAACTTGGTCTGAGCCTCCAACTTCATGGATTTATTCTATTTCGGCCCAAGGGCCAAAATGAGGGGGTTTCATGCTTTCCTACATGAGAAAGCACGCACGCAGCTGGTTCATAAAAGTGCTTTTGGGAACAGTGATAGTTGTCTTTGTCTTCTTTTACGGCTTCAGCCTCAGAGAGCGGTCTTCGGCACTGGTGGCTGAAGTAAACGGGGTCAAGATAGCGCAGAAGGATTTCCAGAAGCAGTTCGAGAGACTCCTGGAAGTTCAAAGATCCAGAGCCTCGGAGCTCACCAGGGATCAGCGCAGACTCATCAAAGAGGCTGCCCTGGAATCACTCATAGAGCAGGTGCTGGTACTGGATGAGTCCGACAGGTGGAAGATAAGCGTCAGCCAGGAAGAGGTGAAGGAGCAGATTAGGCAGATCCCCTATTTCCAGGAGGCAGGGAAGTTCTCCATGCGTCTGCTTCAGCAGTATCTGCGAAGCAGGGGGCAGAGCGAAGAAGAGTTTATGAAGGAGATGGCCAAAGAGCTTCGCATCCAAAAGGTGGAACAGCTGGTGCGGGACGGAGTCTGGGTTTCTGAAGAAGAGGTTGAGATGATGTACGGCCTGTTGCAGGAGCGGGTGGTGCTCCAATACATGGCTGTGCCGGCGGAAAACTATCTGAAGGAGATCCATCCCTCTGAGGAGGAGATCCAGAGCTATTTCAAGGATCACCTGGCCCAGTATCGGATTCCTGAGATGGTGAAGGTTGAGTACATGAAGTTCGATCCTGCAAAACTGTTGGCGCAGGTTGAAGTGGCTGCCAAGGAGATCCAGGAGCTCTACGACCGCAATCGGGATCGTTGGAGGGAGGATCCCCAGGTGCTGGCAAGGCAAATACTCATCCGGACAACCGAAAGGGATGACGACACCACGCGCATGAAAGCCCTGCAAAAGGCCGAGGAAATCCTCAAGAAGCTAAGAGCCGGGGAGGATTTTGCCAAGCTGGCCAAGGAACACTCCCAGGACCCGCAGACAGCCGGCAAAGGAGGCTCCCTGGGATGGAAAAAGAGAAACGAACTCTCCGAAGCCGTTGGAAAAGCCCTGTTTGAGGAAATGAAGGTGGGGGAACTCAGCCAAAGACCTGTCAAGAGCGGCCTTGGTTTCCACGTGCTCAAGTTAGAGGAAATAAAAGGTGAGAGGCTGAAGCCTCTGGAAGAGGTACGCCAGGAAATAGAAGCTGAGCTAAGGCAAAAAAAGGCCCGACAGATGGCTTCGGAGCTGGCCGAGGAGGCCTATCTGGGCATCTTCCAGGGACAAAATTTTAAGGAAGTGGCCCAAAGGCTGGGAGCCATCTTTGGCATCACAGAGCCTTTTTCACTGCAAGGTCCCCTAAAAGAGCCATCTGCAGGGGAGGAATTCCGTAAGGCCGCCTTCCTGCTCAGGGAAAAGGAGGATTTCAGCGAGGTTGTTGAGGACGGCGGTTCCTTCTATGTGATGCAACTGCTGGAACGTACTCCAGGCCGGGATCCCTCCCTGGATGAGGTCAAGGAAAAAGTCCGATCAGACTTGCAGCGCATAAAGGCACTGGAGAAGGCCCGCCAGGAAGCCGAGGCAATCTTGGGAAGGCTGCAAGGAAAAGAGACCACCCTCTCGGCCGAGGCCCAAAAGAGAGGTTGGCAGCTTTTGACTTCTCCATCCATAGGCCGCACCACAATGCCTGCAGCCATACCGCCTGAGATGGCTAAGGCCGCCTTGTCCCTGGCTCCCCACGAGAGCCTCATCCCCCAAACATTCAAACAAGGAGACCGCTATCTTCTGGGAGAGATAAAGGAGCGCATTGCAGCCGATGCCAAAGCTTTGGAAGAGCAAAAGCCCCTTCTGCGAGCCCTTCTCTTGAAGGACAAGCGGGATGCCATGTTTCGAGATTGGATTCAGGAGCTAAAGTCCCGCTCTCAGATAAAGACCTTCAGGGCTTATGAGGAAATGTTTTGAACAAAGCTCTTCCCCAAGAGGAGGGCATCCTGGTAATGAGCCCGTCTGGGGAAATGAGCTTCCCCTGACGGGCCGGCTTTGATCACTCTGGTTCATGCTCCCCAGGCCAAGGCGGGGTGGGTGCACCGGGCAAGGGCCTGAGTCTTTCAGGCCTCACGCTCTTGTGCTTCACCATGGAGTGGCCGAAGCTCCTGCATGCAGTCATACAGCATCCGCAACCAATGCATCTCTTGGAGTCCAGTAGCACTGCATCAGGCCTCTCCGAGATGGCATGTATGGCACACACGACCTTGGCATAGCAGCTCTTGCATATATGCGTGCAGATGGCATTCATTTTATTTCAGCCTCCTTTTGGTTGATGGTTCCCTGGATCTTCTCAGCCCAGAATCCGGTCTATCTCTTCCTGATCCGAATCCATCACATAAGTGATGCCTGAGATCTCGGCAGCCTCTCTGGTTAGGGCCACCAGGTCGCTGCGCTGGATGTGCTGCAAGGAGAACTTACGTGCTCCTGCCATGAGCTGCTGGAGTCCCTGGCGGAGCCTGTCTATGTAGGAATAGAGACCTATGGCCCCAGGGGGAAGATCCTTGAACTCCGAGCCAAAGCGCTCCTTTAGCTGAGCTCCCACTGCAAATAACTGCAAATATCCATCCTCCAGTTGCTGACCCATCCTCTCACAACGCTCTGCCAGGAGTCTTCCATGGGTCTTGCCCACCATGGCTGCGGTGAGAATAGCCCTCCCCAGGCAAACGCCCTTGGCGTACGGGGCAGCCAAGGCCAGAGCCTTGAATATGTGATCCTCAAGGGACAGTCCACCTCCTATGGCGATGGGAGGAATGTAAGCTCCCTTTTCCTGGAGCCTCTGGCAGATTTGGTAGGTCAGGCACTCCAGATAGACCGTGGGAATGCCCCATTCGTTCATCATGCGCCAGGGGCTCATGCCCGTGCCTCCGCCTGCCCCGTCGATGGTCAGAAGATCTATCTTGGCATTTGAGGAAAACTTCAGGGCTCTGGCCAGATCCGCTGGTCTATATGCCCCTGTCTTCAAGGTCACATACTTGGCCCCCAGAGCCCGCAGCCTCTCCACTTCTTTGTAGAAACTCTCTTCTTCCACCATGCCAAGGCGGGAGTGGCGTTCGAATTCGCTGATGCCTCCTGACTGGAAGGCCTTTTTAGCTGTCTCTGTTCGGGGATCCGGCAGCACAATATAGCCCCTCTCTTTTAACTGAAGAGCCCTCTCCAGGGTGGGCAACTTCACCTCCCCGCCTATGTCCTTGGCGCCTTGGCCCCACTTGAGCTCGAAAATCTCCACCCCCAGCTTCTGGATGACGAATTCCGGCACCCCCAGCATGGTGTCCTCAACATTGGCCTGAACAATCAGCCCACCCTTGCCCTGGTACCAACGCCTGAAGGCCTTGACCCGCCTTTCCATTTCAGGGGAATGCACCAGTCTGCCGTTTTTGAACTCTGCCTGGGGATCCATGCCGCAGACGTTTTCCCCGACCACCACCAGAATGCCGGAGATGGCAGCCCCTGCAGCCACATCCTCCCAATTGATCCTGGCTATGTCTGTGGAGCCCAGTGCTCCGGAGACAACCGGGAAATCCAGTTTCAGGCTATTGTCACGGCCTGCCTGGCATGAGCAATCCACGGCTGGGAAGATGGCCACGTCGGGATCGGCCTTGACCCCAACCGCCCCCACGCATGTGCCCTGAATATTGAAGTGGGAAAAATCAACTGGATAGTCTTTCTCAGCCCCTGCCGTTATCTTTCCAAAGGGCTGAGGGTAGATCATCTCTCGGCCCTTGAGAGCCGAGCGGCCGATCTCACACGGTCCTTCACACCCGTCCAGACATGTCACGCAGATCCCTGAAATAGGAGCCGGATCCACGCGCGTGGTTGTTATGGTGGCTGCACTTCGATTGGGTTTACTGAAAGTCATCGCCTTACACCTCCATGATGAATTTTTTTATGAGCCTTGCCCCCAAGACCCTCCCCTTTACACAGTCCAACCCATGCGGACAAAAAAAAACGCCCGCTTTGCAAGCGGACGCCTTTGTCCAAAATCCAGAAGGTACCGCACGCCATTGTGCAGGTGGAATGAGATCTTAAGTCATCCTGATTTATCTGTCAAGCTATTTGAATGCACTGAAATTTATCTTCACTTATTTTGGAGGCCTTCTCAGGTACTCACCCCCATCATCCTTGAGAAGCCCTTTGCGAGAAATAAATCAAAAATATCAAAAAATTAACTCGAACAAGGCCTGCCCATACCCCTCTATGACCCCCTTGTACCCCAAAGCTCTGAAACAGCACGACTTAAGCTTCGGTCATTGGCCACAGGGTCTTTGACTTGGGGGCCAAGTCCCCATCACCGCACATTTACCTGCCTTTCCAGGCCCTCCTGCATCAGGACAACATTTCTTGGAACTGCCTCACAGAAGGCTTGGATCCTGGAGGCAAAGGTTTCTTCTGTTGCTGTTGGGGGCTTGTGGATGGCCGGGGGAACAGATTCTAGAGCTTGCCCAAGCTCAAATCTGATCCGCCAGTATGATGGCCTCTGCTATTTCCCTCATGGATCGCCTGGAATCCATGCTTTGCTTCTGGATGCGCCTGTACGCCTCATCCGGGCTCATTCCCTTTCGGGTTATGAGGATTTCCTTGGCCCTTTCCACCAACTTACGGCTTTCCAACTCCTCCTGAATCACCCTGCTTTTTACCATCAACTCTGTGTTTTCTATGGCCACGGCGGCCTGGTTGGCCACGGTTATAAGCAGCTTTACCTCGGTTTCCGTGAACACCCTCTGGGAAGAACCGTAACAGTTCAGAACACCCACCACCCGGTCTTTCACACACATGGGCACACTCAACATGGAGGTCAGGCCAAGGTTTCGGGCCATCTCTTTCTCTTTATAGAGGGGCTCTTCCAGCACATTGGGGATCTGCATGGCTTGACGACTCTGGGCCACCAGCCCTACTATCCCTTCCCCCCATCCCAGGCTTCTCTCCTTCAGGTATTCCTTGTTGATGGTTTGGGTCGCCCTGAGCTTGAAGCAGCCTTCTTTCTCATCCAGGAGCCACAGGGAAACTATCTTGGAGTCCATGACACTGGCGGTGAGGGTCACAATCAGCTTGAGTATATCGTCCAGGTACAGATCAGAGGTGATGGCCTGGCTTATCTCCGAAAGAACCTCGATTTGCCTCTCAAGAGAAGCCCGCTCCGGCATCCTTTCCCCTCCCCCCATAAACAAGGCAGGCTCATTATACGGAGAACGAGCCTCTGTGTTAAGATAAAAACACAAAAGGGGAGGATTCATGAAAGGCAGGCGAATCAGCTCCGGGGTGCCCGCCCTGGACAGGCTCCTGGGAGGTCTCCGTGTAGGAGACAATGTGGTATGGCATATGGACTCGGGAGTGTTCATGGAAGTCTTCTCCGGAGGCTTCCTCAGGAGCTCCAGAAAACAGGGGCACAAGGTGGTCCTTGTCACCGTAAACACATCACCCAGGACGGTTTGGGGGAGATTGAGGACCGTAGTGGATTCCCCGGATGTGACCTTGGTGGATGGCTTCACTTGGGGCAAAGGGGAAGGCGCAAGCCTTTTTACCGATTGTTACAGCAGTCTTTACCCTGGTTACAAATGCAAGGTGCTACCGGTTCAAAGACCCCAGCGCGTGGAGGAGTTTCTGGAAGTTTTGAATTGCGTGGAAGAGCAGATGCCACCTGGTACCCGTTACCTGGTGGACAGCCTGACGGGCATGGTGCATCTTTGGGGTGGTGAGGAGCCTGTATTGGGTTTTTTCGCTAAGGAGTGCCCAAGACTTTACGAACTAGAGACCGTGGCGTACTGGATTCTGGAAAGAGGTGCGCACAGCCTTTCTTTCAGGGCACAGGTAAACCATATAACTCAGGTAGCCCTGGAGCTGGGCATAAAAGAAAGCCAACCCACCCTGACGGTTCTCAAAGCTCAGGGCAGGGAGAATTCCTCTACCTTGAGACCCAGACCCCTTTGGCTTCAAGGCAAGAGGGTACAGCTATTGGAGGAAGAGGACTCTGGAGATCCAGAGCTGATGATAGGACCCAGGCTGAGGAGTTTCAGACTGGAAAAAGGATTGTCCCAGGTGGAGCTGGCCAGGTTGATAGGGGTCTCCCCCAGCACCATCTCTCAGGTGGAAGGTCAGCAGATCCTGCTATCTCTGCCTGCCCTGATCAAGGCTGCCAGGGCTTTGGGGGTAAGTCTGGACCAGCTGGTTTCATCTGCCCCTAAGGGCTCAGATTCTCCTGTGGTGAATCGAAACCATTACGAGAAGGTTTGTTTGAGCGGCCCAGGATCAGAAGAGCTGACAGCTTACCGTATCACACCTACGGAAGGGGATGCGGTTCTGGAAGCCTATGAGATTTGGATCAGACCCAAGGCCAGGCTCCAAGGCCACTTCTTCCAGGAAAAGAGAGAGGAGCTGGGATACCTTCTGGATGGAGAGCTGGTAGTGGAGGTGGGGGGAAGGCTTCTGCACATGGAAAAGGGAGAGTGTATAAGACTTCTTAGAGAAACCCCCCAGGCCTGGGAAAACCCAGGGGAAAGTCAGGCTAAACTCATATGGGTCATAGGGGGATGATGAAAAAAGCGCTCGGCACTTCCTTGGGAAGCAGGCTCATGAACAAAGGGTTTTCGAGGGGGAGGTTTCAGGGCTCTGGTAAGACCTCATCCAAGAGGGAGGATCCGAGTCTGCTCAAAGAGCAATTGGAGAAGTTGAGGCTGCTTTATGACACTGCGGCCTTGATCAACGCCAGCATGGAGCCCCGCCAGGTCATAAGCCTTGTACTCAAGGAGGCGGTTCGAATCATGGGGGCCACAAGTGGTTCCCTCAGAATGCTCGAGAAAGAGAGCCAGTCCCTGAGATTGGAGGTGGCCATAGGAAAGGGCAGGGATGCAAGAAAGGCTCTTCAGTTGAAGTTGGGCCAGGGCATCACGGGCTGGGTGGCCCTCCATGGCAAGCCTCTTCTGGTTCAGGACGTATCAGCTGATCCCAGGTACCTCCCCATCAGAAAGGGAGTCAGGAGCGAGATGGCCGTTCCCCTTTGCATAGAGGGGGAGGTGATAGGGGTGCTAAATCTGGATTCCAACCGAAGAGGAGCCTTTTCCGAGGTGGATTTGGAGCTGCTCACGGCCCTGGCCAACCAGTCTGCCAGGGTTATCCACAATGCCAGCCTCCACCAGCAGCTAAGGAAGAAGGCTTTGGAGCTGGAATCTCTTTTCTCCGTGGGCCAGACCCTGGTCTCCTCCCTTGACCTGGACGAGGTCTTGGAGCGCATCACCAGGAAGGTGGTGCAGCTCCTAGATGAGGTGAAGCTGTGTTCACTCATGCTATTGGACCAAGGCAGGGGGGAACTGCTCATAAGAGCGGTTCACGGAGCCAGCGAGCGCTATACCCGCAAACCTCCCCTCAAGGTGACCGACAGCCTATTGGGTAAGGTGGCCAGAGAGAGAACCCCCATGATCGTTGGGGATGTGAGGCGCCATCCGGAATTCAAGTATTCTGGCTTGGCCCGCCGCGAAGGTTTGGTCTCCCTGCTTTCTGTGCCCATGATCTTCCAGGATCAGGTCATAGGGGTTCTCAATGCCTATACGGGAAGGCCCCACAATTTCTGTCCTGAGGAGGTGGATCTGCTTTCGGCTCTGGCCGGACAGTCGGCCATCGCCATACAGAATGCCAGGCTTTACGAGAGCGTGGTGGCCTCTGAGGAAAGGATCAGGCAAAGCGAAAGGCTCCTTCTTCTTGGAGAGATGGCTGCCGAGGTGGCCCACGAGATCCGCAACCCCCTCACGGTCATCCGAATGTTGATCCACTCCCTCAACGAGGAGTTTCCCGAAGGAGATCAGCGCAAGCACGACATCCGGGTCATAGAGCAAAAGATTGGCCAGATGACCCGCCTTGTGGATCAAATCCTTCAGACCACCCGCCAGAAGGAGCCGGAGTTTGTACCCTTGGATCTCAAGAGTGTGCTGGAGGAGACCCTGGACCTGGTGAGACATCGTTTGGGCAGACAGAAGGTCCGGGTGATCCGACGCTGGGGACGAGGGGTTCCCATGATACACGCTGACAGGGCACAGCTGGAGCAGATGATCCTGAATCTGGTCTTGAATGCCTTCCAGGCCATGCCCGAAGGGGGGCAACTGAGCCTCAAGACCGGTTTCCGCCGCAGAGGATGCTTCGGCCCCACGGTCTGGATGGCTGTGGAAGACACAGGCTGCGGGATACCCAAGCAAAATCTGCAGGACATCTTCAAGCCTTTTTTCTCCCTGAGGCCTGGCGGGGTGGGGCTTGGTCTCTCGGTGGTGCAGAGAATAGTGAACCAACACAAAGCAAAGATCTCGGTCAAGGGGGCTCCAGGAGGCGGCACATGCTTTCTCATAGAGTTCCCTGCCTCGGGGCAGCAACATGTCCAGAATTCTGATAGTGGATGACGAGCCGGACGTCCACTATTCCTTCCGCAGGCTCCTGGCTAACCAAGAGCTGGAAATCCTTTCGGCTTCTAGCGGTGAAGAGGCTTTGGAGCTGCTGGAGAAAAGGAAGGTGGATCTGGTGCTCATGGACGTCCGTATGGGCGGGCTCAGTGGGCTGGAAACCCTTCAAAGAGTGAAGGAAAGACACCCCAAGATCCCGGTCATCATGATGACAGCCTACGGCACCACAGAGACAGCCATAGAGTCCATGAAGTATGGAGCCTATGACTATGTGCAAAAGCCCTTTGACATACCCAAGCTCAAGGGGATCATCGCAAGCGGTCTTTCCTTGTCAAGAACCGTTCAGGAAATGGTCAGGTTCCCCCTTTCAGGCCGAGTGCCTGAGAAGGGGGAGGCCATAGTGGGACGTTCAGAGCCGATGCAGGAGCTCTACAAGCTAATAGGTCAGGTGGCCGCCTCGGACATTACGGTGCTACTGACAGGAGAAAGGGGCACGGGCAAGGAACTAGTGGCCAGAGCCCTGTTCCAACACAGCCGTAGAGCCAGGAAGCCTTATCTGCCTTTGAACTGCGCGGCCATACCAATGGAGCTGCTGGAAAGTGAACTCTTCGGTCATGAGCGGGGGGCTTTCACTGGAGCGCAGCATCGCAAGATCGGAAAGCTGGAACAATGCCACGGAGGCACCCTATTCCTGGATGAGGTGGGAGATATGCCTCTGGCCACCCAGGCAAAGCTGCTCAGGGTGCTTCAGGACAGGACCTTCGAAAGATTGGGCGGAAACGAACGGATACAGGTGGATGTGAGGTTCATAGTGGCCACCAACAGGGATCTGGAAGGCCTGATCCGGGAGGGCCGCTTCAGGGCGGATCTTTATGACCGACTCAACGTGGTGCGCATTCACCTGCCACCACTTAGGGAAAGAAAAGAGGATATTCCCCTCCTGGTGGATTATTTCCTTCATCGCTTCAGAAAAGAGCTGGGAAGGAACGCCAGGGGCATAAGCCGAAGTGCACTGAAAAGGCTTCTAGATTACGACTGGCCAGGCAACGTAAGAGAGCTCCAAAACGTTCTGCAAAGAGCAGTGGTCCTGGCCCGCGGCGAAACCCTGGATGAACAGGACATACAAATCCATGCCCCAGAGCCGGCCCGGATTCAAGAGAAAGACCTAGGGGAACTGCGCCAGCACCTTAAGGCCATTTTCCGCATATGCCGTTGCTCTGCAGGCAGCATAGACCTCCTCGCTCAAATGGAACGGGAAATGATCCTGGAGGCCCTGGAGGAAACCAGTGGGAACCAAAGCGAGGCCGCAAGGATTCTGGGCATCAACCGTAACACTCTTCGCAACAAGATGCGGCTTTATGGGCTGTACAAACAGTGAGCATGCCAGCTCTGGAATGAGGTCTGGCCCCCGGCCAGGCAGGCTGACAGATCTTAAGCAATCTGCCTAAATTTGGTCAGGGGGCAGTTGCCCTCCTCTGTGCCTCTGGTTAGAGTCTCTTTTTTTTGAAATCATGGGCTTGGCCGCTCAGGCACACAAGCTTATGCAAGCTTTTGGCCGCAAGAAGCCAGCCGTAAAACACCCAATACATTGTAACAACATGGTTTACTTCGGATTGCTCGCCCACAAGAGGTGAAACTGGAAATCAGTGGCACACCTCTTGCTTGAGATGATTTACAGCCCTGTATCGCAAAGCTTTCCTGACAGAGGCTTCAAGTTCAGCCTCCATGGGGAAGAAGAGAACCGCCCAAGAGTCTTCATTAAGAGGTGTTTTGAAAAGAAATGGAGTCAGACCAGCAAGTTCACACCGTGGTTTTTTTCTGCCAGCAGTTGGATCCACAGCAGGACCTTCACAGCAGAGATCTGGAGCGTGAGTGGGGCTCGGGCATTCGCCTTTTCCCCATGCACTGTAGCGGCCGGGTGGAGGCTCTCCACCTTCTGATGGCAGTGGAGCAGGGGGCGGACAGGGTTCTTCTGTTGACCTGTGCCGAGGGAAGATGTCGGTACAGGGAGGGAAATCTGAGGGCCCGAAGGCGGCTCGAGTACGCCAGAAGCCTTTTGGAAGAGATAGGGATAGAACCAGGCAGGCTGGAGCTTAGGATGGCCTCTTCCCAGAGCCCCAGGCACATAGCAAGGATCCTGGAGCCTATTTTGCGAGAGCCATGGAGCCATGGTCCTTCTCCCCTGTCCATGGGTACTGATTAGAAGAGCCCTTCACACGGAGGAAAAGGTGATTACCGGAACCAGAAAACCAATGGAAGAGATCCGGGCCATGATAGCTCCTTTTGGCCGGGTGCTGGTGGCAGGCTGTGGCACATGTGTGGCCGAGTGCGCCTCTGGGGGTGAGAAAGAGGTGGCTCTTTTGGCCTCACAGCTTCGCATGGATGCAAAGCTGAGGAAGATCTCCCTGGAGGTTGGAGAAATAACTCTGGACAGGCAATGTGTTTACGAATTCATAGATCAGCTCACCCCATTTCTTGAGAATTACGATGCGGTGCTCTCCCTGGCCTGTGGGGCAGGAGTTCAAGCCGTGGCTGAGGTTTTCCCCCAATGGGTTATTCTCCCAGGCTTGGACACAGGCTTTTTGGGGGAGACAAGAGAAGCCGGACTTTGGTTAGAGAACTGCAGAGGATGTGGTGAGTGCAGATTGCACTTGTTTGCAGGGGTGTGCCCCATAACCAGGTGCGCCAAGAGGCTTTTTAACGGGCCCTGCGGTGGATCGCGGGCCGGGCAATGCGAGGTCTCCCCTGAGGTACAGTGTGCCTGGCATCTGATATTGGAACGCTTGGAAAGGCAGGGGCGCATGGATTGCTTGGAGGAGATTTATCCCCCTTGCGACTGGTCGCGCCACCAGGGGAGGGGTCCGAGAAAGATCCAAAGGGAGGATCAAAGAGCTTGAAACACAGAAGCAACCTGCAAGCGGTCTTGGAGGGGGCCCATTTTGCCGTGACTGCAGAGTGCGGACCACCCAGGGGAGCGGATTCCCAAGCCTTGAGGGAAAAGGCACAGATACTCAAAGGCTGCGTGGACGCGGTCAACGTCACCGACAATCAAACAGCAGTTGTTCGCCTTTGCAGCCTGGCCTCCTGTGCCATCCTCAAAGAGATGGGTCTGGACCCGGTTCTTCAGATGACCACCAGGGACAGAAATCGCATAGCACTTCAATCGGACCTGCTCGGGGCCTCTGCCTTGGGAATTCGTAATGTATTGTGTCTGAGCGGGGACCATGTCTGTTTCGGAAGCGAGCCTCAGGCCATGGGGGTTTTCGATCTGGACTCGATTCAGCTCCTCTATGCTGCGAGAACAATGCGGGATCAGGGAAAGTTCATAGGGGGAGGAGCCCTCAGCGATCCTCCTAAGCTTTTCTTGGGAGCCGTGGAAAACCCTTTCGCCGATCCTTTGGGTTTCCGGGCCAGGAGGCTTGCCAAGAAGGTGGCAGCCGGGGCTCAGTTCATCCAGACCCAGTGCATCTACAACCTGGAGCGTTTCAGAGAATGGATGAAGCAGGTCAGGGACCTGGGTCTTGACCAAAAGACCCATATTTTGGCCGGGCTGACTCCGTTAAAATCGGCCCGCATGGCGCGATACATGAAGGAAAAGGTGGCTGGCATGGATCTGCCCGATGCCATCTTGGAACGCATGGAAAAGGTGCCTGCCAGCAAGCAAACCCAAGAAGGGATCAAGATCGCTTTGGAGACCATCGAGGCTTTGAGGGAGATCCCAGGGCTCCGAGGTATACACATAATGGCAGTAGAGTGGGAGCAGGTCGTTCCACAACTGGTGGCAGACTCGGGTTTGCTGCCAAGGCCCAGTGTTGATAGAGGTCAGTGATGCCCCCCAAGTACCACATAGAGACCCAAAATGTTCCCAACCGCTTGCCAACCATCTCCCGTTCAGGGGTGGTGGCCTGGGAAGAAGGCTGTCTCAAGTGTGCCCGTTGCGTGAAGAAGCAATGTGTTTACAAGGTCTATGAGACAAGAAAACTGGATCCGGGGCAGATGAGGGAGTCCCTGGATTTCGCCTGCAAGGACTGTTTTCGCTGCGTACAGAACTGCCCCAGGAATTTGATCCAAAAGACCCTGGAGCCCAAATTCCTCGCCCTGGGAGACAACTACTGGACAGGGGAGATCATATCAAAGCTTTGGTATCAGGCCGAGACAGGCCGGATTCCCGTATCCGGTGCCGGGTACGGAGGGGCCTTCTCTGGCCCAGGCTTCGATTCCATGTGGACTGACATGTCCGAGATCGTGAGGCCCACCAGGGACGGGATCCATGGCAGGGAATACATAAGCACGGCGGTGGATCTGGGGAGAAAGCCCATGGCCCTTTGTTTCGGGCCACAAGGGGAGTTGCTTTCTGCTGTGTCGCCGCTAATGGAAATACCCATCCCGGTGATATTGGACAGGCTTCCCTGGTCTCCCCCCTCCAAGGGGATCCAACTGGCCATACTCAAGGCTGCCAAGGCCCTGGGAACTCTGGCTGCCACCGGCCCCGCAGTTTGGGATCCGGAAATGGAGCCTTGTAAAGAGGCTGCCCTGTGGGGAATCCCCCAGGACTTGGAAGAGCTTCCTTGGTGGCTGGCCCATGGGCCTCATCTGGTGGAACTCAATGATGGGCCCTCGGTCTTGGAAAAGCAGGGCAGGCTCAAGGAGCTCAACCCAGAGATCCTGGTGATGGTTCGTCTGGTCCTGAGCAGGGAATCAGGCAAAAGAGTGGTAGAGCTGGCCCGAGGGGGAGCCGAGGTGATCCACCTCAAGGCTGATCCCTGGGGTAAGGAAAAGGGGGATTCTCCAAGGTTCGTGCTGCAGGCAGTCAGGGAGATTCACTTCCATCTGGTGGAGGCTGGCATCAGAGATGCCTTGACAATGGTGGCAGGCGGTGGAGTGGCCATGGCCGAACACATGTGCAAGCTCATCATAGCAGGGGCAGACGCCGTGTCTGTTGATGTGCCGCTGCTTGTGGCCATGGAGTGCCGGGTGTGCAGGAGGTGCCAGGAAGGGCTTTCCTGCCCTGTGGGGCTGGAGGAAGTGAATCCCGGCTGGGGTGCTGCCAGGATAAGAAATCTCATGGCCGCCTGGCATAACCAGCTCCTGGAGGTCATGGGGGCCATGGGCATGAGGGATGTGAGGAGGCTCAAAGGGGAGATGGGCCGGGCAATGTTTTTCGAAGACCTGGAGCGTGAGGTGTTCTCGAGCCTGGGTAGGAGGAGCTGAGTATGGCCGAAGGTTCCAAAGGCTTTTCGTTCCCTGAGGTGAGAAGAGCGCCCAGCCGCTTTCGAAATCCTCTGGCCCAGTACCGCCTCACCATCCAAAGCAATTGTGATAACTGCCAGCTGTGTGTGCAGCTCTGTCCCCACGGGGTATTTCTTCCAGGAGCCAGGAAACCCAGGATTTCCAATCCCCAGATGTGTTCAGGCCCGGATTGCGGCTTCGAGGATTACTGCTGTGTGACACGTTGCCCACAAAAGGCCATATCCCTAAAACCCAATCCCTCTTTTGAACTACTTGGGGACCTGAGATGGACTCCTGAGCTGCTTGCCAGCACATGGCATATGGCAGAGACCGGGGACATACCTCATCAGGGTTGGAATTACCGCACAGGAGGTTCAGGGGGAGGATTCGACAAGTTGAGGTTCCTCTTTCCCCCCAAAAAAGGTCTATACTTCAACGAAAAGGACATTTCCCTCTCCATAGCTCTTAACCGCACAGGAGATGGTAGGCCTCAGATAGAGATTCCAGTTCCCTTTTATCTGGGGGGCATGTCCTACGGGTCCATAAGCATCCATGCCATGCTCTCTAGGGTGAAGGCCGCAGCTTCCTGGGGGACCTTCTGCTGCACTGGTGAGGGGGGGTATCCCGATGAGCTGACTCCCTATGACCATCACATCATCACCCAGGTGGCCACAGGGCTGTTTGGGGTCAGGGAGGAGACCATACAGAGGGTGCGCATAGTGGAGTTCAAATACGCCCAGGGGGCCAAGCCCGGTCTCGGAGGACATCTTCTGGGAGACAAAGTCACGGAGTCGGTGGCCAGAATGAGAGAAGCTGTGGCAGGCAGCGCCCTTTTCTCTCCTTTCCCTTTTCACAGCGTTTATTCGGTGGAGGACCACAAGAAACACATAGACTGGATAAAACAGGTCAATCCCAGGGCCCTGGTGGCCGTAAAGGTTTCCACACCCACGGATGTGGACATGGTGGCCGTGGGAAGCTTCTTCGCCGGAGCTCATATCTTACAGCTGGACGGCAGCTACGGAGGTACAGGGGCTGCCCCAGACATAGCCAAGAAGAACATCGCCATGCCCATCGAGTACGCTGTGGCCAAGGTACACCGTTTCCTCACCAATGAAGGGGTGCGAGACAAGATCACCTTGATCGCCTCCGGTGGGATCAGAACCCCCCACGATATGGCCAAGATCATAGCCTTGGGTGCGGATGGAGTGTGCCTGGGAACAGCGGATCTGGTGGCTCTGGAATGTGTACGATGTCACAACTGCGAGTCTGGAAGGGGATGCGCCCGAGGCATTGCCACCACTGATCCGGAGCTCACAGAACTCATACAGCCCCATTGGGGAGCCCAGCGCATCATCAACATGTATTCAGCCTGGATGAAGGTGCTTCGCTCCATTCTTAGAAGGCTGGGAATGAGAAGCGTCAGGGAGCTGGTGGGCAGGTGGGACGCTCTTGTGCACCTGGACCATCTCCAGCCTGAAGGCATCCAGGGTGAGATTGAGAACTAGGGTCCGTACCATTGATGGGACATGTGTCCTTGCTCCTCAGTCCCAGGCTGCAGCTTCAAAAGCCTGGGGACAGGAAACGATTCATCAGGAACCGGTCCCCAAGGGAACAAAACGAGTTTTTGGGAGAATTCTCAAAAATGCTACTTCAAGATAAGAAACTCTTCGGCCCATTGAGTCTCTCAAGAAGAGCTGAGGCCATTTTGGCTTCAAGAGCCAGGCTGAGGCCCCGGCAGGATTCTACCTGTGGGGGGCTGCGAAGCCCGGAGGCCCAGGAGGGGGGTTGTGGTGTGGTAGGTTTTGCCTGCAATCTGAAGGTTAGAGGAAAGCACATCTTCTCTCCCTCTTTCCAGATGCATAACCGTGGAAACGGCAAAGGCGGTGGCATTGCAGCCGTGGGCCTGGATCCAGAACAGTTGGGGGTGGATGAAGAAACCCTGAAGAAGGATTTCCTGATCCAGATCGCCTTCATAGATCCCTCGGTGGTGCAAGACCTTGAGGAAGAATTCATAAGGCCTCATTTCAGAGTGGACCATCAGGCCTGGCTTCAGACCGTTGGGGATTATAGGGAAGTCCCAGGCCTGGAGATGGAACCCCCAAGGGTTAAGCGTTACTTTGTGCGTGTTTTGCCCGGGGTGCTGGAGAGGTTTCGGCAAGAGGTGGGCCTGGCCGATCTGGAGCTGGAAGATGTAGAAGAGGAATTTGTTTGCCAAAACACCTTCCAGATAAACATGCGCTACTATAGCTCCATGGGGGAAAAAAAGGCCTTTGTGCTTTCCCATGGAAGGGACATGATGATCCTGAAGATCGTGGGATATGCCGAGCAGGTCACCCAGTACTATTGCATGGAGGACCTAAGAGCCCACATCTGGATAGCCCACCAGCGCTATCCCACACGGGGCAGGGTCTGGCATCCGGGAGGAGCACATCCCTTTGTAGGTCTGGATGAAGCCCTTGTGCACAACGGTGATTTTGCAAATTACTTTGCGGTGGCTCAGTACCTGAGGCAAAGAAATATATATCCGCTTTTTCTTACCGACACAGAGGTTTCGGCACTGATGTTCGACCTCCTCCATAGAGTGTACCGTTATCCTTTGGAATACATAATCGAGGCCCTGGCCCCAACCACAGAGATGGATTTTGACAGGCTCCCCCAGGCCAAAAAGCAAGTTTACAGAAGTATCCAGGCTTCTCACATCCAGGGCTCCCCGGACGGTCCATGGTTTTTCATCATAGCCAGGAACCTCCACAGACAAAACGCTTATCAGTTGATAGGCATCACGGACACCTCCATGCTCAGGCCTCAGGTCTTTGCTCTTCAGATCAGCCAGGAAATTCAGATCGGACTGGTCTGCTCGGAGAAACAGGCCATTGACGCAACCCTGCAGAGCTTGGCCTCTGAGGACCACCGTTTTGGAAAGGTAGCGGATCTTTATTGGAACGCCAGGGGTGGCAGCTATACAGATGGTGGGGCCTTCATTTTCACAGTAAAGGGCAAGGAATCAGAAGGCTCGGAACTGGTGTGTACCGACAAGTTTGGACGCCGAATCACGGTTGAGGAGCATGCGCCTGCCCTGGAGGCAAGGGGAAAGCTCAGGGCTTCTCCTTTGGTGGCGGAGATCAGAAAACCCCTGGACCAATTCCTTTACGATCAGGATCCCCTTTCAGGCTTCACCTTTTTGTCCCAAAGGATGAGGGCACTGAATTACTCGCAGCTTCTCAGCATAGTAGATCATTTGGTTAACCTGGGTAGAGACCAGGAGATGCTGGATGGGGTCATAGGAGTCTTGACCCTTCTTCTGGACAGGCGGTATCCCACGGGGGAAAAAAGAAGGCGCTCAGTGGTGGAGATGATCCTGGAGGGCCTGGACAGAATCTTCAGAACCCTTCCTGTACTAAACGGAGCAGTGGGTTACAGGTTCTCCAGGATAGACTTTTCAAACAGGGGCAACCTCAGGCCCCCCGAGGAGGGGGAAGAGGTCCTGGTGGTTGATGCAGGGGACTTTCCTCCAGAAGGAGAGGACTGCGACGCAAGACTCATTTGCCGTGCCCATGCCTTGGGCTGGAAGCGCTTCATCGGTTATGGATACAGGGGACAGAGATTCTTGGGCTGCGGGCTTGGGCCTGACACAAGAGGTGTGCGCATTGACGCATATGGCAGCACAGGCGATTACCTGGGCTCAGGGATGGACGGCATGGAGATACAGGTGCATGGAAACGGCCAGGACCAGTTGGGTCAGATTCTCAAGGCAGGCAAGCTGGTGGTACACGGGGATGTGGGCCAAACCTTCATGTATGGAGCCAAGGGAGGGGAGGTTTACGTGCTGGGGAACGCTGCCGGAAGACCTCTCATAAATGCTGTGGGAAGACCGAGGGTAGTCATAAACGGGACTGCTCTGGATTTTTTGGCCGAGTCCTTCATGGCAGGAGATCCTCACAAAGGGGGCGGCTTCGTGGTGTTGAACGGCCTGCAGGTGGACAGCCAGGGTAATGTTTTCCCCCAGCCTACCCCGTACCCGGGTTCCAACCTTTTTTCTCTAGCCTCAGGCGGAGCTATTTTTGTGAGGGATCCTCACAGGCAGCTGGTGCAGGAGCAGTTAAACGGCGGGGAGTTCCTTCCCTTCACCGAGGAGGACTGGAACCTTATCCTGCCCTACCTAAAGGAAAACGAGGAGCTTTTCGGCATCTCCATAACGGATCACCTGCTCAGGGTGCAAGGTGAAAGCCTTCCGCCGGCCGAGGTATACAGGACCATCAGGCCCAGGAAAAGCTCTGTGCTTTCAGGTGATGGCTTGGAGGAATGGGAATGATCTGGTAAGGGGCCCCATGCTCCAGATGTTCCCTGTTCGGTGTAGGTGGTTGATGGGGATCCAAGACATTCCAGCACAAGAAACAGAAGTGTTACCAAGGATGTTGGGGTGGGAGCTGCTTTCCTTGAAACATGGTCAGTTCCCAGATATCCTCGTCCCGTAAGTGACAAAGCAAGTACATGTTCCCATCATCGGCCTTCACCTTGAAATAGTCATGGTTTTCCCCGTACCATCTATCTAGGATCTCTTGCACTTTTAACTCCTTTTGGCCCAAACGAAAGCGAACCGGCCTTTCATCGGCTTTATATCCGCTGTAGCAGCTAACCTCGATCTTCATGGGTTTTCACCTAAAAAATCTTTTTGGAAGAAAAGCCTCCAGAGCCATTTTTACCTCCCAATACCAAAAAGAAAAGGCCTCTACCCTCCTTTTCTTATTTTCACCCATGGCCTGGCTCATCCAGTGGCTTTTGATAGATAGGGATCAGAGGAATCCTGTTGACCGCACAGATGCTCTGGGGGATACTCACTGCCATGGAGGAACAACGTCCCAGAATTAGACCCGGCGTCGAACTGTTGCCCACCTTGCACCAGGGCCAGCAGGCCTTTGTACTTCGCGACCGGTGGGGAATTTCCCCGGATTTGGTGCTGAAGGATAAAGGCGCACTAATTCTGTCCTTGATGGATGGAGTCAACGACCTTAGGGATATTCAGGTAATGTTGATGAGACGCTGGGGGCTGGCCCTTGTGGGGATGGAAGAGTTGAAAGAGTTGATTGAGAATCTGGACGCTCATTTTCTCTTGGACAATCAGAGATTTCAACTCAGGAAAAAGGAGCTTGTCCAAGAGTTTAGAAACGCCGTGGTTCGACTACCGGCTCACGCAGGTAGCGCCTATCCTGCCCAGCCTGGACCGCTCCAGGATTATTTGAAGGCTCTTTTGGGTGTTTCAGAGGCCGGTCGGGAGTCCTTAAGCGCAGATCTGCAGAGTCCGCCGTCTGGCCTGGTCCTGCCCCACATAGACTTGGAGCGTGGAGGAAGCTGTTACGCCAAGGGGTACGCTGTCCTGAAACCCTTCGTAAAGGATTTCGATCTTTTCGTCATCCTGGGGACCTGTCATCTTCCCATGGAATCGCCTATTTGCCTGACAGACAAGACATTTCGGACACCCCTGGGGGATGTGCACAGCGCGCAAGATCTGGTCAGAGAGGTTTGCCGGTTGGCAGGCCGGGACCTTTTCGCCGAGGAACTGGTTCATAAGGTAGAACACAGTGTGGAGATACAGGTCGTGCTTCTTCGGTTCTTGGCGGGGGAAACATGCAATTCCTTCAGAATCCTTCCGGTGTTACTGGGAGGGTTTCACCGCATGATGGAGAATCGGGAGCTTCCTTCCGCAGACCCTGAGCTGGAAGCCGGGATAAGAGCTCTCAAGGAAGTTTTGAATAACTACCCGGGCAGGGCGTGTATAATAGCCAGCGCTGATCTGGCCCACCTGGGCCCGCAGTTCGGTGATCCTGGAGCCGTCTCGTACCCAGAGCTGGGCCGGGCTGAAAGAGAAGATTTGAGCATGCTCCAGTGGGTCATGAAAGGCAACCCGGATGGGTTTTACCGTCACATCATGGCAGAAGGTGACCGACGGCGCATATGCGGTCTTCCTCCCATTTATGTTTGGCTTCGTGTCCTGGAGGGCAAAGAGGTGAGGCTCATAGACTACGCTCAAGCTCATCACCCCCAATGTACAGTCACCTTTGCCAGCCTGGGAGCCTGGTGAGGGTTCCTCAGGGAGACCAGGAAGGCTCAGCTTGGTTTTTGGCTGACCTACAAAAGATTGGAAGCATACTGCCTCAAAAGGCATGGGGGGATCATCCCTTGTTACCCTTTCTTCTTTCCCTTTTCCAGTGAGGATCCCTTTTCCTTCTCTGGGAGGCGTTTTTGCCTGAAGTCATGTCCTTGGGGAGATCCAAGAAAAAAGAGCCGGGGGTGGGCGGCCCAGGGGCCTTGAATGGTGGAGGCTTGGGCACGTGTCTCTCCTTCTGAGTCACAGGAGGTCCTTCCAGGAATTCCGGTGGGACTTGTTCCACCAGGAACAAGTCACCCTGGATGGCAAAAAAAACCATGTTTCCTTTGGAAGCCTCTTGGGCCTTGACCTGGATGATGACGGGATTAGGGTCCCTTCTCCTTCCAATTCTCATGGCCAGCTCCTGAGTTCTAGACAAAACCACCCAGGATCCTTTAAAGGGCTTGAGGCCTTTTTCCATGACCACCGCATGCGCCCGCGGCCTGACCCCGCAGTAGAGCCTTTGAGGAGGCTCGGTTACGGGCCTGGGGGTGAAATCTCTCTTGGGAGTCCTCCAGCGTATCCTATCCCCCACAATTTCCAGGTCTTCTCTGAAACCAGCGTGAAGAAGCTCGTTTAGGTGGCCTTGCCCCAGGAAACGCCATTCCTGCTCTTCTCTGAGAGCCTGAAACAGCTCTTTCAAAGAGACAAAACCCTCCGGATCGGGCACCAGGCCGAACTCCTCGGGACAGACTCCCAGCACATAGAACAAGTACTTGGCAAGTCTCTGTATCTGTTTCTTGTTCAAGGCTATCTCCACTGAGCTGAGCCTTGACCGTGCCTCCCACAGATCGTATCATGTTTCTCGCGTGGCGGTGTAGCTCAGTCGGTCAGAGCATGCGGCTCATATCCGCAGAGTCCGGGGTTCGAAGCCCTGCACCGCCACCAACTCTCTTCCTACAAGAACCAGGCATCCTGTTGAAACCCCCCCATAGGCCCCGGAGCAAGAAAGCAAAGACCCACAACCCACCAGCACAGGAGAAAAAGCACTGGCTTTGGATGTGGGCTCTTTACAGGCAGAATCTGCCTTGGTATAAATAGATGTCTAAAAGGCTGAGTCATTTCTCCAGCGGTGAGGGAGGCGTAGCAGGATTCCAAAGGTCTAATTTCTATTTATGCGGGCAAGGGGGTTTAAGGAAAAACCTTCAGGACCCCTTTGCAGGAATGGATAAGATCGAGGTAATTGTTCCCCGATAGCTCAACCGGCAGAGCGGGTGGCTGTTAACCACTAGGTTGTAGGTTCGAGTCCTACTCGGGGAGCCAAAATATTCAAAAGGTAGAACTTCTCTCGTGAGTGGTTCTACCTTTTTTGTTTCAAGAGGGATGGTGTACTCAATGGCCACCTGGGGCAGGTTCACCTCGATCCGCTTCACGAAGGAGCGGAGGAAGGACTTTTGCTCCAAGATGGACCCCTTGCCGAGGAGAGCCCTCAGGTCTTCCACATACGCCCTGACTACAGGAGCATCTAGAAGTTCCACCTTGGTATCCCTGATGCACTCTACAAGCGCAAGCCGTTTCCCCTCCAGATCATCTATCTGTTCCCGTAGCTCCTTGATCCGGGGGGCCAGATCCTCCACCTCGAGTTTCCCTGTCTCCAGGGCGCTATAGAGTTTGTGAAGCCTCTCCCTCAAATCCTCTAATTGGCCGTTTATCACAGCTAGCCTATCCTCATACTCATCCTTTGCCTGGGCGATTTCCTCATTGGTCAGCCTCACCAATTCCGCCAGATTCTCCTCTGTCAGGATATTGGCCTTGACCCGGTCAATGATGAAAGCCTCCAGCAGATCTTTTTTGATAAGCCCGGCATCGCAGACATCCTTTCCTCGTTTGTAATAGTTCTGACAGGCATAGTAGAAAAACCTAGACGACTTCGCCGCACAGCCGACCATCCCCAAGCCGCACTTTCCGCAGTAGAGTATCCCGGTCAACAGGTAATCGCTGTTGATGGTGCGCGGATGCGTAATAGCCGGGCTTCTCTCGTTTAGGAGTTCCTGCACCTTCTCAAAGGTCTTCCGGTCAATTATGGCCGGGTGGTTGTTCTCAATGCGGATGACCTCGTGGGGATCTTTGGGCCTGGATTTGCCCTGACCCTTGTTCTGCCGGTTCCAAAGCAGGGTTCCGGTATAGACCTCATTTTTCAGGATGTAGTAGACACCATTCTTATTCCACGGCTTGCCTGAATTGGTTTTCAGTCCCTCCCCGTTCAAGGTTTTGGCTATGTCCTTAGCCCCCATGCCGTTCACACACATTTGAAAGATACGCTGGATAATCGGAGCGAAGGCCTCATCCCGTTCAAGCCGGGTCTTCTCATTGGCCCCGTCCATGACCTTTTTTGCCGTGTAACCGATAGGGACAGTTCCTCCGTTGTGGTAGCCTCTCCATGCATTTTCTTTCATTCCTCGGATGGTATCCTGCGCCAAGTTGATCGAGTAGAACTCATCAATGACCTCGATCATTCCCTCCAAGAGCTTCCCTGCCGGGGTCTCGTCCACCTGCTCATTGATGGAGATAACCGAGATGCCGTATTTGCGGAGGAGGGACTTGTAGATGATGGAGTCTTCCCGGTTTCGTGCGAAGCGGGAAAGCTTCCATACGAGGATAGCGTCAAAAAACTTGTGTTTCTGCTTGCCAAGAGCGACCATCTCCTTGAAGGCAGGCCGGTTGGCGGAGCGGGCGCTTTCCGCTTCGTCCACAAACTCCTTGTAAACCTCCCAGCCTCTTTCCAACGCATACTTGCGCAGGGCTTTCAGTTGGGCGGCTATGGATAAGTCCTTCTCCGCCTGCTTTTCCGAGGAAACACGGGCATACAAAACGACCCTCATACGATCACCCCATTTTTGAAATCGAGCTTTAGCTGGCAGTCAGGAAGCCACAACAACACAAGGATCATCCCGCTCCTGAGGGGGACGCACTCGGCGTTATAGGCCCACTTAGCCGATGATCGGACGACCGAGGCGGGTATCTCATCCTGAAGCGGTCTCCCCGACGCCCACGCCTCAAAGACGGGATTGCCTTCCTCAATCCCCGTCCCTGGGGCAATATATTTGGGGAAGCGGTGGGACTTGACGAAGTATTTGACCTTGAGCGGATAGCGTTTGTCATCCTCAACGGGTAAGGGCTTGGGCGGCATCCTGAACGGAAAGGGCAACTGGCCGGGCGGAGTATGGGCTTGCACAATGGTTTTGGGTTTCTGATTCTCCGATGGTTCTATCATGACGATCCCACAGGGGCCCGGGTGAGTATAGGCATACCGTATGGCCGTTGCCTCCAGGGAAGCTACATAGCGGGATCGCAACTGCTCGATGGCGGAGATGCTGGTCTCCAAGCTCAGGGCATCTTCAACGAACATCTCTCTGGGCATGAGAAATTCTGATCCGCACCCGAAAGCTTCCCGCTCAATGCGGTTCCGCACCATGGGGTCAAGATTTTTTTCGCTGCACAGGTAGTCATACTCATTATGCCAGGGAATAACTGCATGGCCGCACTCGTGGAAGATGCTCAAGCGCTTCCGCTCAAGTAGGGTGTCTCCATGCACCCAGATGCGGGACTTTCCATTGGTCTTTCGCTGAAGCCAGGCGCAGGCGGTCTTGATGATGTCAAGAAGTCCCTGACTTTGAGGGATGCTGTTAAGCGAAAACTCTTTAAGCTCCAAATTCAAATAATCCAACACCGTCTTTTCACAGATCGGCGGCTCCTTGAGTCCGCATTCCCGGAGAATCTTTCGGGCGTAAAGAGCGGGATCTTTGCCCAGGTAGTTGTCGAAGGTGAACTTCATCGCTTTCCCCTCTCCTTCTTTTCTTCCTGCTCCTCAAGGAAGCGGACAAAGTTTTCCAACTGCCTCCTCCCGCTAGCGGACAGCTTCTCATAGCCCCTGAAGATGTATTGAGCGGTAGGGTCCGAGTGGACAATATCGTTGGGCGTAAGCTTGTCGGTCTTGTCCACCAGATAGTCCACCGTAATCCCTAGCGCCTTCGCCAGCCGCTTCAGGGCCTCCGACTTCAATTCCTTTACCTGTCCGCTCTCAATCCGGGAGATGGTGGCCTGGGTGATTCCAGAGGCTTCCGCCAATTGCTTCTGGTTCATCCCCAGCTTTTGTCTCGTTTGTCTAACTTTCTCTCCAAGGGTCATGGCCATCGCCTCCTTTCATCGTTACAATCATAATATACATTAGTGTAAGTAATTTGTCAAGTTTTTTCTGAAAGATCGGACAGGGCTGTCTGTCCTACACGACTTTTTGAGAGAAAAGACTTGATTTTATAGTTGCATTGCTGTATAATATATATGTAAAAATGTAATGACGGGGGGACGCCAAATTTTTTGGCCCCGCCGATTGCATCCAAGAAATAAATAAATACGGAGGTGTAATAAATGTCGAAACGAAAGCTCTTAGTGAAGGTGGCTAAGCAGTATCACAACCGGGTCAGGGAGTGCCGGTTGAGGGCAATGGTAGCCAAGCAGGAGGACTTAGCCAAGATGACAGGGATCAGCCGGAGCACCATCAACGCCCTGGAAAACAACCGGCTGTTTCTCTCCTCTCCCTACGCCCTGCTTATTTCCGAGGCCCTTGGGTGCAAACTGGATGACCTTTACGGCAAGCGCAATGCGAAGCGAAGCCTTCCGGCAAGAGAGGAGCCCCAAGGAGCCTGAGGATGTCAAAGACGCAGAACGCCCGATCTCCGCAGGAGACCGCCCAGGCTGGACTTAAGATATTGGCCCGCATCATCGCTAGAGAAGCGATCAATTACCGACTGGCGAAGATGGAAGTCGTTAAGCCCGGATCCTTCTTCGTAGACGCTACGCATGCGCAGATCGGCGAATGCCTAAGAGGAGCCTCCCATCAATGAAAGATTTTGAGTCGAGAGACCTCATCGAGAAAATCAGAGAGAGAACCGACATTGTGCAGGTGATAGGTGAGCATATCACCCTCGACCGCCACAATAAAGCATTGTGTCCGTTCCACGAGGAGAATACGCCGAGTTTCTCCGTGAACCCCAGTGGACAGTATTTCCATTGTTTCGGCTGCGGAGTCGGAGGGGATGTTTTCAGGTTTCTTGAGCTTTATGAGAAAAAGCCCTTTATGGAGGTTTTATCTGAGCTTGCCGATCGAGCGGGTATTTCTCTTACCGTCCTAACTTCGGAGGATCGGCAACGCATTCGAGAAATTCGGACGATTGAAGATATCCTCACCGAGACAGCCAGGTTCTACCACCAGAGCCTTACCGCAGAGGTCCGAGACTATCTCATGCAAGAGAGGGGCCTCAAGGAGGAGACGATTTCTCGCTTTCAGATCGGCTATGCCAACGGAAAGTTGCAGGAGTACCTGATAAAAAAGCTAGGGTTCCCGTTAGACCTTTGCCTAAAGGCCGGAGTGCTCAAGAAGGCGCAGGGGAATAGCGTCAGGGACCATTTTTATCATCGTGCCATCTTCCCTAATTTCAAGCGTGGAAGGGTTGTCCACATTACAGGCCGGAGTCTGGATGGGCAGCAACCGAAATACCTCCACCTCCCGGGGAGGATCCGCTACCTCTACAACGAGGACGCCCTGACAAATAGAGTGGTCTACATCACCGAAGGGGTGACAGATTGCCTCTCCGGTGTCCAGTTAGGTTACCCGGTTGTGGCCATTTTTGGCTCATCTAATTTCAAGCCAGAATTCCTGCCCAAGCTTTCCCTCTGTGAGACGGTGTATCTTTGTCTTGACGGAGACACAGCTGGACAGGAAGGGGCGCTCAGGATAGGAGAGCTTATCGGCGAGCGGGCAAAGATCGTTTCGCTACCCAAAGGGCTTGACCTAAACGATTATCTTAAGGGCCATCCCAAAGAAGAGTTTGAAAGCCTCGTTGCGTCCTCCAAAGACATCATTATGTATGAACTGAGCCTCATCCCTCCTGATACGGACAAGACCGCGCTCCCACAACGGCTTGAATCTATCTTGAAACAAATTGCCCAAATGGATGAGGCAAAGGCAGAGGCGTATTTGAGCTATGAGATCAAGCCCCGCTTCAAACTAAAGAAGGATGACGTAGACGCATACAGGAAAATCATCAACAAACACCGAAAGACGAGTAGCGACCAAAGAGAAACCAAATCCTCTAATCCTAAAACCGAGCCCCTTTATACCGCCCTCTTTGACGGGCTGATTGACCTCGTAGAGCACAACGGCAACCCCGCTTTTCTTATCAAAGACGGCGACAAGCTCTCCATTCTCCCCAAGGTTGAACGAGAGGGCGTCCTCTACATTCCGCCTCCCAAGGAGCAAATCCCTTGGCTTCTTCCCAGGGGTGAGGAGGTGCTTAAACTCTATGACCTTCAAGAGGTGCTTCCCCAAAGGGAGAGGGACGGGGCGCTCTACGATGATCTGCTGACCTACCACAAGGCAATCTCAGAGTTGCCGGGAGAGGAATACTACGACCTGATCGTTGCCTGGGTCCTACACACCTACCTTTTGGAACCCGTCCAGTATTCTCCGATCATTTGTCTTTTTGCCGTGCCGGAGAGGGGGAAGAGCAGAACCGGCAAGGGGATGATCCATGTTGCCTATCGGGGTATCCATGTTGAGTCTCTAAGGGATGCCTATTTGGTGCGGGTTGCTAATAACCTCGGAGCCTCTCTCTTTTTCGATGTGAAAGACATCTGGCAAAAGGCGGAGAAGAATGGGAGTGAGGACATCCTGCTCCACCGTTTCGAGAAGGGGGCCAAGGTGCCCAGGGTCCTATACCCAGAGCGGGGGGCGCACCAGGATATTGTCTACTACTCCATATTCGGGCCAACGATCATTGGCACAAATGAAGGGGTCCACCGAATCCTTGAGACCAGAGCCGTTCACATCCATATGCCGGAAACGAGCAGGCGGTTTGAGAACGATGTAACGCCGGAGCTTGCTCTACCTTTAAAAGAACGATTGATAGCCTTTCGGGCAAAACACCTTGGGGAGACCCTTGCCGACATCCCGAAGCCTGCCGCCGGAAGGCTGGGGGACATCCTCAAGCCCCTCCAGCAGATCATCCGCCTGGTCAAGCCGGAGCGAGAGTTGTCTTTCTTAAGACTAATCAGGCAGATTGAATCGGAAAAGCTGATCGAAAAGGCGGACAGCTTGGAGGCTCAGATCCTTGCCGTTCTGATAGGACTGCAGGATCAGGTACAAAGTGGAATGCTTCCCGTGAAAAGGATCACCGATACCTTTAACGAGGGTAAGCCTGAAAAGAGCCAGCTGACCTATCAAAGAATTGGCAGGAGGCTCTCCGCCATGGGGTTCAAAAAAGTTAAGGCCAGCGACGGAGCCTCCGCAATCGTCTGGGACGACGAGAGTATAGAGCGGATGAAGGAGACATACGGCTTGCGAAAAACATCAGAAACATCAGATAGGTCAGAAATCTCAGCGTGGTCCCCTGATGATACTGACGTTTCTGACGATACTGATGTTTTTCGGAGCCCATTTTAGGGAGGGGTTCCCACTATGGATAAACAGGCACTCAAAGAGCAGATAGCAAGCCTTGATCCAAAGACTCACAAGGCGCTGAAGGATGCTCTGATGACCGAATACGGCCGCCTTGCCGGCGAAAAGGGAGAGGCAAGGGCTCAGTCCAAGCAGACCCCCGATCCCTTCGCCGAGATCTTCAGGAAGGCGGTGGATGAACTTAGCCGCCGGTATATGGATGGCACACTTGACTACATCCAAAAACGTCATCCTGACCTGTACCAGAAAACGAACCAGGCAGAGGACAGGCTAAATGAGGCATGGAAGGCAGGTCTTCAAGAAAAGGCAGGGATTGAGGAGTTTCGGGAGGTCTTGAAGGACTGGTATTTCCTGCACCTTCAGGGGATAGAAATCTACTCCCAAGAGCAGCTCCGGCAAGAGAAATGATGCACGATGGCGACAAAGCTTATTCCTACCCGAACTGCTGGCTTTTTAGTGGTGTGCTCTCAAAAAGCCTGGCCCGAAGGGGGCGAGGGATAAAGAAAGGAGGAAAAGATGGAACACATAGGTTCAATTTTAAACAGGTGTACGCGCTGTTGGGGGGTAAATCAGGGTGTGTGCAAGACAAGACGTTGTTTTTTCGATAAGCCCGTGGAAGAAAATTCTGAGCGACTACGAGTAAGAAGTATTTTTAACGTGTTACAGAAACCCCTGAAAAGGCGATGAATACCAGCAAACGAGGAGCAATCACAGTCAAATTTAGCGCTTTTTGGGGTTAAAAACTTGCCGGTCTGAGGCCAAAAAACATATGATTACTTCTAGGTAACAATACAGAGGGTAAATGAAAAATGCGTATTTGTGACCTTATACAAGGCCCTTTTATCAATACTCAAGAACACCTGAGAGCGACTTGCTGCTCGAATGATGCCTGGAAGATCGCTCATTTTTGCACATTTTCGCTCAAAACACGAAAGGATGAACACCCATGGGCTTAAATCCCAGACAAGAAAGAGGTTTGGCGGCCTTACTTTCTGCTCCAACTTTGGGAGCTGCGGCGGCAGAGGCAAACGTTAGCGTCGCCACATTGCGGCGCTGGTTGCGCACACCTGAATTCATTCGGGCATATGCTCAGCTGCGCTCCGAAATAAATCGTGTGACTGTCGTGCGCCTTCAGAATGCCTCACGTTGGGCAGTGGACACACTGTGCACAGCGCTTGTTGCGGAATCAACCCCCCCTGCGGTGAAGGTAAGTGCGGCAAAGGCCATTCTGGAGTATGCCTTCAGGTCAACAGAGCAACTGGATCTTCTTGAGCGTGTCGAGATGTTGGAACGCCTGATTGAGGAGAGCAGACAATGAGCCGCTTTGCCAGAAACAAAGTGAAACACCTTGAGGAATGTTGCAGCGGTCCGCAGATCCCGAGGGTCTTGGTTGTGATGGAGCATGAGGCCGAAGAGGCTATAGCGGAATGGCAGCGAAGGTACGGCGACTTACATCCCCAAGACTCTGCGCACCGTCTCATAATAATCACCATTAGCAACAGGGAGACGCCCTTGCCGAAAGCACCCGATTCCAAGGCGGAGACCCAAAGAAGTAGAAGGGTGAAAAGATGCCAGCGCAGTTGTGCTGTACGCCCTAGAAAGTAGGTCTTACTTCCGGTTGTCGGATGGGACCCTTAGTCTCCCCTCCACTTTCTTTTCCCCTCAAAGATGTTTTTGTCGTCTCCGGGAGTTGCGTAAGGCTTCCTGTACGAACTGGATGGACATTACGGTCCTGACATGCACCTTTGGAACATCATGAGTTCTCAAGGCTGCACTGTGTTCGGCCCGCCACCTACCCCTTTGATCTGCCTGAGCCATAGCCCTAGCTCATGGGGGTATCTTGGGCTGGGGCAAACAGTGAAGCACCAGCAGGACCGCAAGGAGAGAGCCGAAATGGCAATGCGTAAAGAGCATATTCCTGTTACCAACAATTTGACAAGAATCTAAAGCCATGGTACATGGTTGGCGCTATTGGAGATAGAACCTTGGCCGAGCCCCGGCCCCCGTCCTCCAAGGTGATACCCACGGGTGGAAGGGGCTCCAAGGACCGAATCAGGCCAAGCCCAGGACGTATCTTGACCTTTGGTGGGTGCACTCGCCAGTGCCGAATGTTCGTTCAAAGTATGTTCGCGTCGCGCTGCGCGCGCCGCGAATGGCGAGCTGCCCGACTGTGACTACGGCCAGCGACTGAAAACCCTCTTGGCGCGCGCTGATTCGCGCGCCTCGAACCAGTCGCTGGACCGGTCACTGGCGTTCGTTGCTCGCGCCTGCGGCGCGGCACCTCCCGCCACCGCCGGTCAGCTCGCCGTTGGGCGCACTAGAAGAGTAATCAAAGGAGATGCTAATAATGCACCAAAACGAAGTAGTTGTTGCATTTGACATAGTGTTGGAAGAAATTGAAAATGCTATTGCAGCGCTTAACCGCGAAGGCGCCCAAGCATTTGAAAGCGGAAAATACGACGTGGCTCGCGATCTTATGGAAAAAGGGTCGCAGATGACCGGTTTCAGGAGTCGCGTTAAGGACTTGCAAAAAGAATGGCTCAATATATTCGCAGCTGTTATCCCGCAGAAATCACGTAAACGTAAGGCGTCTCGTTACAAGAAATTGCAGCATGGCCTACGGACACCTGAAGACGAATTTCGAATTCCGATTCTACAATCCCTAGTTGAGTTAGGTGGCTCTGCTCCCATGAATGATGTGCTTGACAAAGTGGAGACGTTGATGAGGCCCAAGCTAAACGCTTATGACCACCAGACCTTGCCATCTGACCCCACTATTCCACGCTGGCGGAACACCGCCCAATGGGCACGAGCTGCTATGGTGAAAGAGGGATTACTTTCTTCCGCTTCTCCTCGTGGAGTATGGGAGATAACAGATAGCGGTAGAAGATTCCTGGAGCAACACAAATAGTGCGCCCAACATGCGCTTCCAGCGGACGCTCGCTCCGCTCGCGCCGCTGAAGCGCAAGCCGTGGCCAAAGAGATAAAGGGCAAGAGATTATGGCAAGTCAAGTAAAGAGCTTGTGGCGTATTATCTCCGTCTTTTTCGGTTTGCTACTTTCCGTTTGGAAACTCATACTCCTTCTCGGCGGAATCTTCACCCTCTGTGTCGGATGTCTGATGTTGTTTGATGGAAAATGTTTTTCTGAGTCGGTTTACGTTGCATTCATAACTTTTCTCACCATTGGATACACGGATCTTGCACCAGTCTCGACTATCGCTCGAATAGCATGCGTCATCCTTGGATTTGCTGGTATTGCCTTTATGGGAATTGTTGTTGCTGCTACCATCAAAGCCATAGAAAAATCATGAAGGGGGTAAGCTATGGCGGACGAACTCCCTGAAGTTATAAAGAAGTCTGTTAAGGAGGCAATACATGAGTTTTTCAGCCATATGTGGCAGGAGTTTGAAGGAGAAGAGTTACCCTCTCTCCCCTCATTATTATCGGTCCATCTACGTTATTTCCTACGCTATAGAGAGGTTTACGATCGATTCGAGCGGAATGTACAGAGCCTCTCCGATTCTGTCCAACTCCTTAGATCCCTTGCCCTGAAGGTAGAAGATTGGAATGCAGAATGTAGTGAAAAGGAGAAGATCGACAAGCTGACGGAGGACATGGGGAAAATTAGAGAAGCCATTGGCGAAATCCGTGACTTGCTCAAGCAGATTGCTTCAAAATGAAATTAATATAATGGGGCCAGCAAGACAATCCAGCCGATCGCTTACAGCTCCGGCTGATTTCAATCGTTAGGCTACAACTGGACATCGAAGTTGGAGAAGGCTTATGGATGATAGTCACTACGACGTTGCACAGATCTGCGAGAAAGGCCATGTCATCAACTCTATGGCACGGGATTATCCGAACAGCAACCAAGATTACTGTGACAAGTGTGGGGCGCCGACGCTTATGGCTTGCCCTTTCTGCAAGACCGCAATTCGGGGCTACTACCACGTGCCGGGGGTTACAGGTTTTAGCAATTACAATGCTCCTTCCTTTTGCTACAAGTGCGGCAAGCCCTTCCCCTGGACCGCTGCCGCTCTTACGGCTGCGCAGGAGCTAGCGGACGAGCTGGACGGGCTGACCGACGACGAGCGGGAATCTCTGAAGAAGAGCCTCGATGAGCTGGTTTGCGAAACTCCCAGCACCCGCGTCGCTGAGACGCGGTTCAATCGGATCATGAAGAAGGTCGGAAAGGATGGCTACGACAGCATGCGGTCAATTCTCACGGACATCGTGAGCGAGACTGTGCGCAAGACGATATTTGGTCCGTGACGGAACAGTGCGCGTACGAGATGTAATTAGCCCAACAATAAGCATCAGCCGCAAGCGGGGCGAACGCTGCTAGCTGAGTGTGTCGGCTAAATTCACGGGTTAGCCTGTCAACATTCTACGAAGCATTTCAAAATCGCCAGGGGCAAGCACATCGCCATACAGTTCATTAACTAACCACAACCCACTCTCTCTAATCCTCCTTATCGGTGAATGGAACCCCAACCAGTGCGTTGAAGGCTTACAGTCTGGACACAGAGATATTGACGAGATAAGTCTTTTCTCCAGAGAAAGTCGCTGATCCTTGCTGTCAACCCCAAACACAACAAAGGAGAAGTGTTTTTGGATGTACTCCGAAACTGCCCTTTCTATAGCGCGTTGCTTGTCAGTATCAAGAAAAGTTCTCAAACGTTCTCTGGCTTCCCGAGTCGTCAAGTCCCATTCCCATTGTTCCCTAAAAGGGTCTTTGGTCTGGTTCAACAAAGCACGCCCGATATTTTTACGAAAGATACTGCGATCCTTATTCTCTTGAAGAAAATGCTGCTTCAAGCGGGAAGGCAACTGATTTGCTCCAGTGTGTTAACCAACTCGCACAATCCTATCTACCCCGTGGGCAAATTCCCCATCTTCGAAAAGGATATAGATACCATTGTCAGGTATCCGGTGCGTATCAAACGGGAAACGCTGACGAGGCAAGGCATTGAAAAGACAATGTAAGTGCTCACAAATTCGACTCATTCGAGTTCATCCGCTTCAGGTACTGCAATTGTCTTCCTATAGGAAATCCTGCTAAGGGTATATGTCGTATGATGTCAGGTAAGGAAGGAGGTACTCTCGATATCTGTTCCCTGCAAGAATGATAAAATGGTCTCTTTCCAAATCGCAATATCTTCGTAATTCCTGCAGGATCCGGCTCGCCCAGTTCTTTCTTTCTCGGACTGACATATTTTTGAGCGTGACATTGTATGGGTCTATTTCGTCGTTCAGTTGAAGCAAGCCATACTTTGCTGACAGAATGAAAATCCTATCTGGCGAAAACGTCAGAGCATATTGCAGAGTGGCCCGAAAGAGCGAACTAACATATAGGTCTTTCGCTCGTGCCCTATAGGGAAGTTTCTTGCTGACGCAGGATATCAAAACAATGGTCGCCATAATAATATTCGTATTGATGGGCTAACGGCATCGAGCTGAGCCGCCGCGCCGGATTTGCAAAGACACCTCACTGGGCGAGACCACCAACATAAACAAAAGCGCCGCTGTTTTCACGCGCCGATAGGCGCAGTCGGCTCTAGCGAGTGGTTATGCGGCTTAATTGCTCCTTACGTGGAAACAAGGGGCTCAATGGTTAGCCACTGAGTTCTTGAAGCTTCGCACTTTTTGTACAAGGTCGTAAATGCCACCCAACAACTCGTCGTCGGTGAGACGACCAATGAGAATACACTTATCGGCTGCACGTATACCTTCATCAAAGTCGAGTAGTCTGCCAGGTGACACTTGGTTATACCAGCTAAGAAACGCTTGCTTGCCCACCCCTTGCCTTCCACCTCCAACTCCACCTCTGTGCAAGAGAAGAACTTCATCAGTCATGGTATCCCTGACGAACACACCGGCAATCCTCCGGTTGATTCCTTGAAGCGGGAAGTTGATCTCAAGGATGATGTTGGATGGGTGATCTGAAGAGAGCAACCCGAAAGCATTCCAGTACCGGTTTGGCTCAGGACGCCCTGCGAGCGTTCCGGTGTACCAGAGATCACCATCGGTGTGAATCTGAACTTCATAGCTTGCTCCTAGATGGCCGATCTTGAGTCGCTTCTGCCGAGCTAGCTTGCGATGCAGGTACTGCTCGAACTCCTGTTGGTATCTGCTTATCTCGGATGAATTGGTGATTACGGTAAGCAATTTCTTTTCTCCAACAACTGACCAGATTCCGGTTGGGCCGCATAACATATGGTTATATGGTTTCTACATAAAACCTTTGGGCCGCGAAATTGCGGCATAAAACCCCGCAGGCAATTCTGCCGTAACGCCAGAATATCATAGGGTTAAACCTTGTTCCATAATGAACGCGGGGGAATATATGGTTTCTATATAAGACACCTTCGTCTCTTCTCTACAAATCGTCCACGAGATTTTTGACACCCCCGCCACCCCGATTAAGGACATGGGTATATATCATGGTGGTCTTCACGTCCTTGTGGCCCAGGAGTTCTTGCACTGTCCGGATGTCGTAGCCGCTTTCCAGAAGCTGCGTGGCGAAGGAATGCCGGAATGTGTGGCATGTGGCACGTTTGGTCAGCCCCCCTTCCTTTCCGCGCCGGTCACCGCCAAGTGTGTCAACAAATCGTTGACTTCTGGTTCAACCATCTCGGCGGGATGGCACACTTTGTGAAAGAAGATGTACCGCTTGACCCAGTGGCAATAGGTCTGCTCCGTGCGGGGGCTGTAGTGCCGCCAAGGCAACGCTTCTCGGAATTGGTCGACAGGTTTGGAAGGACGGGAGAAACTGGCCGGATTATCCACCGCAGGTGGTGGCAACCCCCTCTCTATCTCGAAAGGGCCTCCCCTCTCGCTCATTTGCGTACCTGATGTCATCGGGTTTTATCCTCTGTCCATGCCGGCTTCTCCGACTTCAATCATTGATCGAGTTCCCTCGCATGGAACAGCTGATGCCGTCATCTTGTGGGTGAGTAGTCCTCCTTCCTGGGCCGACTTATAAACGGTCGATCTACCCATCTTCAGGTACTGCGCCGTTTCAATAACTGTCAGCCACTTGGTTTCCATCAATCTCTCTCCAAAACGTCCACTCGTACATCGGATAACGTCAAGTAATATCAAGTGACTTACTTCAAACGAAGAGATTTTGTCAAGTCCGATTTCAGTTTCTTCCATCGCTCCCGAAACGGCCCCCTCCGCCACTTTTCGACAGTCTCCGGTAGGTACCCCAACGACAAGGCTATCGGCCTGGGTACGGGGTTCGCCCCGACCGAGGACCGACCACCCACCGGCATCAACCGGATTTGTCGCGACATGACCGGAGAACCGAATGGAGCTTTTCGCAACCGACCGTGAACGGCTGGCGTTCCTCCTCGAAACGGACGCCGCCCTGGACCTGGACTTAGAGGCGCTCGAGGCCCAGGCCGAGGCGCCTGCCGAGGAGCCGTCGCTGCAACAGGGGCCCAATACATCAGCCCGAAGCAGAAGCCGGCGGATTGGATTTGGAAGCACACCCAAGACGGCGTGAAATCCGCCGTCGTCCCGTTTTCCTGCTCTGTGTCGTGGGCCAGATGCACAAGACCAAGGGCCTGCAAGTCCTGGCAACGACCCACTGCGCTACTGCAACCAAATGGCCCGAGCGATCATCGAGGACTAAAAGGTGCATCTCTCCGGTAGGGAGGTGATGATTGCCTTCTCAGAAAGCCCGACATTGCTGGAAGGATAACGGCAATCTAATAACCCAACTCGCACATCCCCAGGGGTGTTCAATATCCGTGAAAAACCCCTGGGTCACAATCGTGAAAAGTGACAAAGCCAGGGGCATGAATGCGGGATATGTGACAGCGGTTCGTGATCAGTTGTCCGAGCTGGAAAGTGTAATAGTAGGTCTCCATCCCAAGGCCCTCCTTTCCATGAGCCCCTATCCTACCCCCATAACCGCAAAAAGCGGACACATCACTTGCTATATCAACCGGACATTTCACATGCTAACGACACTTGAATAACATGAGCTTGACAGGCGTTCACCTTGCGTCATAAAAGACAAACAATGCACCCGTGCGCATGGAGGGACTGAGCGAAACGGGAAAAAAGCGATTCGGCCTGCCTTGCGGGCCCTCGAGCATCTCCGGGACAGGAGACGAGACGAAATGAAGATCAAGATGTCAATTGTACTTTTTGTCATCCCGGTGGCCTTGTGCAGCGGATTGTCTTCTGCTGCACATGCAAAAGGTGCCGGCATTGAATGGGAGATCCTCAATCAGGAAGTGATGGAACTCTACCGCGCAGGCAAGTATGACCGAGCCCTTGTGCTTGCTCAGAAAGCACTGGAGGTTGCCAAGCAAAATGCCGGTCCAAACCATCCGGATGTCGCGACAAGCCTGAACAATCTGGCCCTGCTCTACAAAACGCAGGGCGACTACGCCAAGGCGGAGCCCCTTCTCAAGCGTTCGCTGGCGATCTACGAGAAGGCCCTGGGCCCAAACAATCCCAGTGTGGCCACGAGCCTGAACAATCTGGCCGAACTCTACAAAACGCAGGGCGACTACGCCAAGGCGGAGCCCCTTCTCAAGCGTTCGCTGGCGATCTACGAGAAGGCCCT